>VYCZ01000453.1:1835-3882 GCA_009843675.1 Gammaproteobacteria bacterium
ATTAAAATCCCGTTCCAGCAGGGTTGGGAAAACACCGAAATGTGCGTAGGCCGTCTCGAGCAGTTTCCAGACGGGATCGATCACGTCTGCGCCGTGGGTATCCACCCGCAGGTCCTCAGCTTCGACGTAATGACCGGCAACATGGGCGTAAGCGATGCGTTCCGCCGGCAGTGACCTCAGCCAGGCCTCGGCATCATAGTGGTGGTTGATACTGTTGACATAAATGTTATTGACATCCAGCAGCAGATCACAGTCGGCCTCGGCCAGCACGTTATTGATAAATTCCGTTTCCGTCATTTCCTGTCCGGGCGCCGCATAATAGGAGACGTTTTCAATGGCCAGGCGCCGCCCGGTAATATCCTGGACGCGCCTGATCCTGGCGGCAGTATGGCGCACCGCCTCTTCCGTAAACGGAATCGGCATCAGGTCGTACAGGTGGCCGTCATCGGCGCAATAACTGAGGTGTTCGCTGTAACAACGAACATTGAACGTATCGAGGAACTGCCTGACTTTATGCAGGAACGCCTCGTCCAGGGGCGCCGGGCCGCCGAGGTTGAGCGACAGTCCGTGACACACAAGCGGCGCCCGTTCGGCAATCTCGCGAAAGCGCCGCCCGAAGCGGCCCCCTACGTCGATCCAGTTCTCCGGAGCCACTTCCATGAAGCCGATTTCCGGCGACCAGCCCGGCGAGTCTGCGAGCGAGCCCATGAAGGCCCGCCGCAGACCCAGGCCGGCTCCCTGTACCGGGTATGATCCGGGCATATCCCGCGTTCCCGGATCAGTCCGGGACCTGACTCGGATATACCAGGATAATCAGGCTCCGGTTCGGGTCCGGAGCTTGCAGCATATCAAGCGTCGTTGCCGTCACCACACTTGCCTTCGCCGCATTTACCCTCGCCTTCTTCCTTGTCTTCCCCGCACTTGCCTTCACCACATTTGCCTTCGCCTTCCTTCTTGTCTTCCCCGCATTTGCCTTCACCGCACTTGCCTTCGCCTTCCTTCTTGTCTTCCCCGCATTTACCTTCGCCGCACTTGCCTTCCCCGCACTTGCCTTCACCACCGTGCGCGTCGGCAACCATGTAACCACCCTGGGACAACTCGGTCATGCTGAACGGATTGTCCGCGGCACTGGCTATGGGGCTGAGGGAAAGCGAAACTGCGAACGTGGTCCCCAATGCTGCGGCTAATGGTTTTAAAGTTGTCTCTTTGGACATGAGTGATACCTCCTGACTTGGATTGATAATGTCTGTTTATGAAAGTCCTGCGCGCCGCGGGTGCGCTTTGCTTCACAATTGCAGTATAACACCATGATAGACCTTCCAGATATGGGAAAGTTGCACTCATTCCTTTGTGCGTAGCTGGGGGAACAGGATTACATCGCGGATGGATGCCGCATCCGTCAGCAGCATGACCAGGCGGTCGATGCCGATACCTTCCCCGGCAGCGGGCGGCATACCGTATTCCAGGGCCGTGATATAGTCGGCATCGTAGTGCATGGCTTCCTCGTCGCCGGCGGCTTTCTCTTCGGCTTGCAGGCGAAAGCGCCCGGCCTGATCTTCGGGGTCGTTCAACTCGGAAAACCCGTTGGCGATCTCGCGCCCGCCGACAAACAGCTCAAACCGGTCCGCCAGGTCGGGTTGCCCGTCATTGCGCCGGGACAGGGGCGATACTTCGATCGGATAACCGGTGATGAACGTGGGTTGCCTGAGTTTTGCCTCCACGGTTTTCTCGAATAACTCAACCTGCAACTTACCGATGCCGTAACCCTGTTTTACTTCCACACCCAAGCCGGCGGCTATGCCGCGCAGCCTGTCCGGGTCTTCCAGGTCGCCCGCAGATATGTCCGGGTTATGGGCAAGAATGGCATCCCGTACACTCATGCGCTGAAAGTCCGTACTGAAATCACAGGTTTCCCCCTGGTACTCGAAGACGCTGTCCCCTTTCACTTCCTTCGCCAGGTTACGCAGCATGTCCTCAGTCAGCGCCATCATGTCCTCGTAGCCGGCATAAGCCCAGTAAAACTCGAGCATGGTGAATTCTGGATTGT
>VYCZ01000297.1 GCA_009843675.1 Gammaproteobacteria bacterium
CTTCTAATGTACCAACCTGACTATTCCGAATTCGACAGTTTCAATTCCCGGGATTTATGGCAAAAGGACCAGGACCATTTCATCCACCCGCAAGCCGTCTGGCCCAGTTTCAAGGAAAAGGGCTGCAGCGTATTCGTCAAGGGCGAGGGCGCTTACGTCTATGACGCGGACGGCAACCGTTACCTGGATTCCAACGGCGGACTGTGGTCGGTAAACATAGGCTACGGCAACGCGGAACTGGCCGAGGCCATTGCCGAACAGGCGCGCCTGCTGCCCCAGGTAAACCACTTCGGCGATTGCACTTCGGCGCCCGCGGTGGAACTGGCGGCAAAACTGGCAGGCATGACACCGGGCGACCTGAACCACGTGTTCTATACCAACGGCGGCACCGATGCAAACGACAGCGCCATCCGGATGATCCACCACTACTTCATCCTGCAGGACAAGCCGGAAAAGAAACACGTCATCGCCAGGACCGACAGCTACCACGGCACCTCGTACATGATGGCTTCGGTCAGCGGCAAGGCCAATATCCGGCAAAACCGGTTCCATTACGTAGACGACATCACCCACCTGATCTCGTCGCCCAGCAACTACCGGCGGCCCGCAGGGCTCTCGCTGGACGAGTTTTGCGACATGCAGGTGCAGGAACTGGAAGACAAGATCCTGGAGATTGGTCCCGAACGCGTTGCCTGTTTCATCTGCGAACCGATCATGGGCGTAGGCGGCGTGCATGAACCCGCCCCCGGTTTTCACAGGAAGGCGCGGGAAATGTGCAGGAAATACGGCGTGCTGTACGTGCATGACGAGGTCATTACCGCGTTCGGCCGCCTGGGCCACTGGTTCGCGTCCGAAGACGTGTTTGACGTCGTGCCGGACATCATCTGTTGCGCCAAGGGTATCACCTCCGGCTACCAGCCGCTGGGGGCGGCCCTGATCTCCGCAGAGATCTTCGATGTCATCAGTTCGGCCGGCAGTGAGTCGAGTTTCGCCCACGGCTTCACGTATACCGGGCATCCCGTGTGCTGCGCCGCGGCCTTGAAGAACCTGGAGATCATGGAACGCGAAAACCTGCTGGAACACGTGCGCCGGATGGGGCCGTATTTTGAGGAGAAAATGCTCGGGCTGGGCGACCTGCCCCTGGTGGGCGACGCGCGCGGCAGGAGCTTTATGTTCGCCCTGGAATTCGTCAGCGACAGGGAAACGAAGGCGTTGTTCCCTGCCGAGGTGCAGATTGCCACGCGCGTGACTGACGCGGCCAGGCGGCGCGGGCTGGTGGCCCGCGGCATCGGCGAAATGGCGCTGTTCTCGCCGCCATTGATACTCAGCGGGGAACAGATTGATTTTATCGCCGAGGTGCTGCGCGCAAGCATCGAGGAGGTGGCCGGCGACCTGGTCCGGGAAAAGCTCTGGAAAGGGTGAGAGCATACTTTTGCTCCTGAACTGGAAACCAATTATTCGCCATTCCCGCGCACGCGGGAATCCAGTGGAATACAAGTCCCGAAGGGACACCATATCATGATTAAACTACTGGCCGGAGACCCCGCGTCACGGGTTGAAATCAACAGCACAAAGCTGATCGTCGCAGCGCTGATCATCCACACTATCGGCCCGCAGACGGTGTTGTTGCTGCCGGGTTTCGTGCAGGGTCTGGTCGAATACGTCGGTTTCAGCGAAGCGGACGCGGGATTTATCGCCTCGGCGGAGATGATCGGCATGACCTGCGCGACCATCGCCATGATGTTCCTGGTGGGGCGGGTGAACTGGCGCCATGTCTTCGCCATATCCCTGTTGCTGCTGATCTTCGGCAATATCGCCTCCATCTTCATCACGGACATGTACCTGTTCTGCGCGGTGCGGTTCATCACCGGCATCGGCGGCGGCTTTATCGTGTCCCTGTCCTACACGGTGTTCGGCCTGACCGCGAAGGCGGACCGGAATTTCGGGCTCGGGATATTTTTCGTGCTGGTGTATTCCGCCATCGTCTATCCATTCCTGCCCTGGATATTCGGCAGTTTCGGCATGCCGGGATTGCTGCTGTTTTTCGCCGCGTTTGCGCTGGTTGGCCTGCCGTTCGTGCACATGATGCCGGTATCCGGCGAGGAACACCGGGAAATCGACGAAAATGCAAGGCATATCGACTGGAACCGGAAAGGCATGGCCCTGGCCGCGATGTTCATATATTTCGTTGCCGCCTTTGCCGTATGGACTTACTTGTTCCGCATGGGCATCAACGCCGGAATCTCCGAGCAGGAAGTCGCCAACAGCCTGTCCCTGTCCCAGTTCCTAGGCATGGCGGGCGCATTTTCGGCCGCGCTGCTGGGGGCGCGATACGGACGCGGCCTGATGCTCACCCTCGGTATCACGGGGACCGCCCTGCCCCTGGCGTTCCTGTTCGGCGCCACCGACGCCCTGGCCTACCTGGTTATAGTGGGCGCGTTCCAGTATGCCTGGAACCTGTCCCATCCCTACCTGCTGGCCGCCATGGCCAGCTTTGACCCGACCGGCAAAATGGTCGTGTACGCCACCGCCATGCAGTTCCTGGGCGTCAGCGCCGGCCCAGCCGCGGCGGCCATGCTGGTCGGGGAAGCCAGCTACCGCGGCGTGCTGATCCTGGGAATAAGCCTGTTCTTTTTATCACTGGCGCTGATCCTGCCCCCGGTCAGAGCGCGGTCGCGCCTGGATACAGGATCATGACTACTATCACAACGGCCGCGGTCGTCTACGAACCCGGCGGACAATTCACACTGGAAACCGTGCAACTGGATGAACCCCGCGGCGATGAGATACTGATCCGGGTCGATGCCTGCGGCGTCTGCCATACCGACCTCATCGCCCAGGGGGAGATGACGCCGCTGCCCGCGGTCCTGGGCCACGAAGGCACGGGCGTCGTGGAAGTGGTCGGTAGCGCGGTGCAACGGGTAAAGCCCGGCGACCGGGTGGTGGTTTCCTACCCCTGGTGCGGCGCCTGTCCCAAGTGCGCAGAGGGCCGGCCGTATATCTGCAACGATGCGATTGCGCTGAGCTTCGACGGCACGCGCGCCGACGGTTCCAAACCCATCACTCTGGACGGCACACCCATATCCAGCGCTTTTTTCCAGCAATCCACGTTCGCCAGGCACGCACTGACGCTGGAACGCGACGTAGTGCGCATCGACGGCGACATGCCTGCCGAACTGCTCGCCGCCCTGCCCTGCGGGATCCAGACCGGCGCGGGCTCCATCATCAACACGTTCAGGGCGTCGACCAGGGACAACCTGGCGGTGTTCGGCGCCGGCGCGGTGGGCCTGAGCGCGGTCATGATGGCCCGGGTGCTGGGCCTCTCGCCCATCATCGCGGTGGACGTCAACCGCATGCGCCTGGACCTGGCGCTGGAACTGGGGGCCACCCATGCCCTGGATGCCCGGGAGGGCGACGTTGCCCGCAGGGTCCTGGAGATCGCGCCCGGCGGCCTGCATTTTGCCCTTGAGACGTCCTCCAACGAACAGGCGCTGGAGGACGCCGTGGACTGCCTGGGGATGGAAGGGGTGTGCGGCATGGTCACCGCGCCGCGTTTCGGGGAAAAATACCCGTTCTCGCCATCGGACGTGATGATCAAGGCCGCCAGCCTGCGCGGCATCATCCAGGGCTCCTCGGTCCCCGGCACCTTCCTGCCGAGACTGATAGAGTTGCAGCAACAGGGCCAATTCCCGGTGGAACGCCTGGTCAGAACCTACGATTTCGCCGATATCAACCAGGCCTTTGCCGATTCCCACACCGGCACTGCCATCAAGCCGGTACTGATGATGTCCTGAAATCCCGACTGTATAATAGCGAGGATAATGGGAGAGACCTTTCAAACGCGGCCCCTGGCTGACAGAATCGGGGTAGAAC
>VYCZ01000079.1 GCA_009843675.1 Gammaproteobacteria bacterium
TGCCTGTCCTGGCTGTTCTGGCAGATGGGCAGCGCGCCTTACCTTGGCGGCGGATTCGGGCATTTCTACGCCTATGCACCCGAAAAGTTCGAATACCCCATCAACCGCTATGCCATGGAAGTGAAACGCCAGTTGGACGTACTCGACCGGCACCTGGCCGGTAATCGATACTTCTGCGGAGAGGAATACGGCATTGCCGATATTGCCATCTGGCCCTGGTACGGCAACCTGGTCCTGAACAAGGTCTACGGCGCCGCCGAGTTCCTGGATGCCGGGTCCTATACACACCTGAATCGATGGACCAGCGAAATAAGAGAGCGTCCTGCCGTCATACGCGGCCGCATGGTGAACCGGAGCTGGGGCGAACCCGCGGAGCAGTTGCGGGAACGCCATGATGCGGGCGACTTTGACACACGAACCCAGGATAAGCTTGAACCTGCTGCTGTTGCCGAAACCGGTAACTGACCGGATAATGTCTGCTCAAACTGATCTCCAGAGCGCATGACTATGACAGGCAGTGCCATTGATATTCCCGGCTACGAAGGCCGCGCCGTGCGGCTTGATGAGGGTTGTGTATTCCGGGTCATCGACGTGGAAGGCTGCCAGATCGCCGATATGTTTACGCTGTCCGCGGCCGATATCGGTGAATATTTCAGTCCCGCGCTGACGCGCCAGGTCATCTTCAGGCTGACTCCCAGGCCCGGTGATATCCTGTACAGCAATCGCCGCCGGCCCATGCTTACTTTTCTGCATGATACCTCTCCCGGACACCATGACATGGCGTTTGCCCCCTGTGATCCGGGTTTTTATGTCGCCCTGGGAGCGGATGACTCGCATCCGAATTGCCGGGACAATTTTTACCGGGCCATGAGCGCGCTTGATCGCAGCATGGAACCGCCACCCGATCCTTTCAACCTGTTCCAGAATACGGTGCCCGGGTCTGATGGTGATTTTGAGGTCGGGCAAACGTTAAGTAAGGCAGGCAACTATGTTGAGTTCAGGGCGGAAATGGACGTGGTCGTCGTGGTCACGGCCTGTTCCGTAGACCTGCCGGTAGAAGGTATCGAGCCTATCTGCGGTAAATCCACACCGCTGCGCATTCAAGTTGTCTGACACCTCCCGCGACCCTCTCCGGCATATCCTGAGTACCTGCGCCGCCCAGGCGCTGGCATTCTCGCCGGCCATCCTGTCTCCACTCACGGTCGGGGGACTGATCAACGGCCTGGGAATCGGGGAAGTTGAAGCAGGCGCCCTGGTGACTGCCGAATTCCTGGTCATGGGTATCACCAGCATCCTGGTGGCGCCTGTCAGCGTCAGGATACCGTATCGCCTGCTGGCCCTGGCGGGAGGTGTCCTGCTGCTCGCCGGTCACGCAGGCGCTGCCTTGGCAGCAGATCTCAGCGAGCTTTATCCATGGCGGATAATCGCAGGGGTGGGCTGCGGTTGCCTGCTGGCGACGGTCAATGCCTCGATTGCGCAGGCCCGCGCGCCGGACCGGTTATACGGCCTGGCCTGGGCGGCGGGTTACACCTTCACCGCGATCATGGCTGTCGTCATTACGGAGAGCAACGACCTGGTCACGTATGACATCGTATTCGGGTCCCTGGCGGTAACCATGCTGATTTTTCTGCCGCTGGTCTGGTTCGTGCCGGACCACGGTAGTGCGCCGGCGTCGCTCTCGTTACCTTCGGACAGCATCCGCGCCGGTAGTATCCTGATGGTCGGCCTCATTGTCATCGGTATCAGCATGATGGCGTATTACGCTTTCCTGGAACGACTGGCCGTGCAGATCGGCGCCAATCCGGCCGAAACCGGCCGTATAGTTGCCGGGGCGCAGGTTGCCGGAATAATCGGCGGACTGCTTGCCGCGCCGGTAGCCCGGCGGTTGGGCCTGGTGGCCGGGCTATGCGTAGTCTCGATATTGCACGCCGTGACGATTACACTGGCAGTCTGGACCGACACGGTCATCGTGCTGGGGGTGGTCGCCTTTTTTGAGGCCGTGCTGTTCATTATAATGGTACCTTTGGTGTTTACCCTGGCGGCGGGTATTGATACAAAAGGACGCTGGGCGGCCATCGCCGGTGGAGTATTCGTTATCAGTACCGCGATCGGGCCTGTTGTCGGCGCCTTTCTCATTGAAGAGACGGGGTATGGCGCCATTGCCTGGATGCAGTGGCCGGCGGTACTGTTGGCTGTCAGTATTTTTGCCTGGATAAACCGCAGCAGTTACGGGAAACAATCATAACACCAGGGTAAACGACACTAACGGGAGACTGATATGGATCAGGAAAAACTTGAGGCGCTACGCAATAAGTACCGGGACCAGCCTCATTACGAAGTGGATGACCCGGAGCATGCAAAAGCCATGATTGCGGGCACCGATATGCTGACCGGTATCGCCACCTTGTGTGACGCTCCCTACAGGGAGACGGCGGAAGGGCTGGACATCGCCTTGATCGGCGTGCCTTTCGACGCCGGCGTGGTGCACCGGACCGGGGCGCGTTTCGGCCCGCGATCCATAAGGAACATCTCCATGGCAGTCGGTCCGTTTAACCACCAGACCAGGGTCAATCCGTTTGATCTCTGTTCAATCGCGGATATCGGCGACGTGCCCTTGCACGGTTTCAGCCTGGACGAAGGCATCCGCACCATAGAACAGTATTACCACGGGGTCATGGACGCAGGGGTCGTCCCGGTATCGGCCGGGGGGGATCACTCCGTGACCTACCCGATCATGAAGGCGGTGGGTCGGGACGAACCGCTGGGCATGATCCATATAGACGCCCACTGCGACACCATGGGAGCGCTGGAGGACCACAAGTTCCACCACGGTGGCCCGTTCCGCCACGCGGTACTGGACGGGGTGCTGGACCCGGATCGTTGTGTACAGGTCGGCATACGGGGCGCGGCGGAGGTGTTCTGGGAATTTTCTTATGATGCGGGGATGACGGTCATTCCCATCCAGGACTTTCACGCGCTGGGCGTGCCGGCAGTCATCGAAAAAACGCGGGAAGTACTGGGCGACGGCCCTGTTTATGTCAGTTTCGACGTGGACGGCCTGGACCCGGTCTATGCCCCCGGCACCGGTACGCCGGAAATCGGTGGTTTGACCACCGCGGATGCAATACAACTTCTCAGGGGGTTGCGCGGTCTGAATTTCGTGGGTGGCGACCTGGTGGAGGTCGCGCCGCAGTACGATACGACGACCAACACGCCGCAGGTTGGCAAACAGATGTTGTTTGAAATATTGTGCCTGGTCGCCGAGAGTCGAGCACGGCTCGTTGCCGGGAATAGTGTATCATGATACCGAATGATGATTAGCGTGGAGAAAAAACATGGCAAATGGTAACAACGGGTATGCGCCCGAAGATGGAAACGGGCTCTTTTCGTCGCTGTCCGGGGAAACAATTATGCTGGAAGCACTGGGCCTGCAAATTTCCCTGAAATTTACGTCCGGCAATAGTGTGGAGCTTGATTTAGACGGAAATGTGTCAACCGGCAGTTACACTTACGAGAAGACCGGGCCGAATGCGGCGACGCTGGAATTAACCCTGGATGACGACTCCGAGTATACGGTTGAGCTTGAGTATGAATCACCCACACGACTCAGCGCCAGCCTTGAGGTTCTCGGTCAGGACCTGTCGGTAACACTTGACATAAGAACTGGTGACGACACGCTCAATGGCGGCGCGGACAATGACATGCTCTATGGCGGCAAGGGCGACGACATACTCAATGGCGGTGACGGCGACGACACGCTCGACGGCGGTCCCGGCGCCGACATGCTCGACGGCGGGCCGGGGTCTGATACCGCTTCTTACCAGCATTCCGCTGCCGCGGTCCTGGTGCGCCTGCATGACGCCCGCGCGG
>VYCZ01000157.1 GCA_009843675.1 Gammaproteobacteria bacterium
CCTCCAACCAGCGCGAACCGTTCCAGAAAGTTTATAACCAGGTGGCTAACGATATGCTGGCGTATCGCAACCAGTTCGACGCGGCTGAAATCAGGAATATGCGGACCATTGCCGAGTTGAAGTTCGCCAGGGACTTTTCGCCCGAGGTGTTCCACGATTACCTTGCGCTCGACGAGAAGGGGCGTTACGTGGTCAAGCGCCTGCCTGCCGCGGACGACCCGAGCCTGGAGCAGATACGCCAGATCCGCGAACGGGACTACATCTTCGTCGATACGCTGCAACAGTATTATGCCTCGTTCGTGAACCAGATGGAGGAGCCGTACAAGGAGTGGCGCGAGGCGTTCTACCTGGAAAGCCAGGCATTGAGGGAAGTCAAGTCCGAAGCGAATACCCGGCTCATCGGCGGCGCCTTGGCGGTGCTGGCCGGTATCCTGGCCCAGGGGGTTGACAGCAGGACTGCAAACACGGCCGGCTGGGTCGGCATTGGCGCCGGCGCGGCTGCAATCCAGAGCGGGCTGCAGAAGCGTGAAGAAGCCAAGATACATGTAGAGGCGCTGGAAGAAGTTTCAGCGTCCCTCGATTCCGAGATAGAACCTCACTCCATAGACCTGGAGGACCGTACGGTCACCCTGTCGGGCACGGTAAATGAGCAATACGGTCAATGGCGCCGGATTTTGAAGGAAATTCATGCTACGGAAACCGGTTCCGCCGTTGACACCGGCAAATGACGGAGAAGAGGGAGACCGGATTTGTCCCCATCAAGCCGGCGGCGGTCGACCTGACTGCAGGCGCCGGCGCCAGGGAGCAAAATAACGGGCGTTTGCGCACACAGCCGTTGTTATGGCTGGGCGCCGCGGCGGCGTTGTGCATTGCGATCATCGTTTTCTTTGTGCTTCCGCGCTGGGGCCCAACCCTTGTCGTTGAATCCGGCGACGCAGCAGGCCGCACCGGACCAGCCGCTCCCGATACTGTCCCCATGCCGGCCGCAGGGAAAGCGCCGCAATCCACAGGCAGCGCCGCCGCGTCGGGAGACGCCCCTTGGAGAAAAGCGCAACAGTTTTCAGTGCGCAAGGAGAGCCAGGAAATCCTGCAACAATTACTGGACACGCAAAAGGCCCTGGAACAGAGCGGAGTAACCGTGTGGGGCAGGAAGGAATACGAACGCGCCATAGAACACGCCAGGTCGGGAGACGCCGAATACAGCCGGCAGAATTTTACCCGGGCGCTTGACCACTATACCGGCGCCCTGGAAATCTTCAACGGACTGCTGGATGGTATGGAGCAGTTGTTCACCGATACCATGGCTGCCGGCGCAGCGGCGCTGGCTGCCGGTGATGCCGCTGCGGCCGGGGAGGCGTTCGGAATAGCCCTCGCCATCGATCCCATCGACCGGACTGCCCTGTTGGGCATGGAACGGGCGGGCACCCTCACGCAGGTCACGGACCTGGTCGATGAGGGCGATTCCCTGTTGCGCGCCGGCAAGGCGAAGGAAGCCGTTGCGCTGTATCAGCAGGCGCTGGAAATCGATTCCCATTCGGAACGCGCCGGGCAACAATTGCAGCAGGCGGAAAACCAAATCAGGGAGAATGAGTTCAACCTTGCCATGTCTTCCGGTTTCAGCCTGCTGGAACAGGGACGCAGCGGCCAGGCGCATGAGGCGTTCTCCACGGCGCTCAAACTGAAACCCCGGTCGCGGGCCGCGCGCAACGGTCTCGATCAGGCGCAACATCGAATCACCTCGGAAAAGATCAACGAGGCGCTGCAACAGGCCGGGGCAGCGGAACAGAACGAAGACTGGCAGGGCGCCGTCTCTGCGTATGATGTTGCCCTGAAGCTGGACGGCAGCCTGGGCAACGCCCGGGAAGCCAGGCAGCGCGCAACCCTGCGCGGTGAAATACATACCAGGCTGGAGCAGATTCTGGCCCGGCCTGAGCGGTTGTTTGACGACGGCGTGTATAACGAGGTTACCGGTTTTCGTGACAGGATACAGGCGCTGTCCGAACCGGGGCCCGTGCTGGCAAGGCAACTGGCCGGACTCGACCGCATTCTGGCGCTGGCAGATACCCCCGTAGCGGTAGAATTAAGGTCCGACAGCCTGACCCTGGTCACCGTCTACAAGGTGGGCGAACTCGGTTATTTCACCAGCAAGACCCTGTCCCTCCGTCCCGGCAACTACGTGGCGGTCGGCCGTCGTGACGGCTATCGCGACGTACGAGTGGAATTCTTTGTCGACCCGGATAAAGCCATGGAGCCTGTCGTCGTCAGCAGCAGCGAAAAGATAGCCCTGGGGAACTGACCGGGTTTCCCTGCCAGGCCGCCTGCTGCCATGTCGAATAGCCCTGTAACGAATTCCAACGGACCGGCCCGGATTGAGGCGGCAAAATTTGAGCCGCTTTCGTCAAAAAAGAGTGTCAGGTCCATCGGGATCAACCCGCGTCTTTGCCTTGTCGTTACGCTGCTTGCACTGGCCGCGTTCTGTGCCTGGTTCATGTTGACCGCGAAAGCGGTCTATATTGAAACGGAACCATCGAATGCAGATGTCGATATATCCGGCACACTGAAACTGAAACTGGCGAACCGCTACCTGGTGCGCCCGGGCGCGCATGGCCTCAGCCTGTCGGCTGAGGGCTACCACCCGTTACAGGAAATGCTTAACGTCACTACGGAAGCGGCCCAGCACTATATATACCGGCTTGAAAAACTCCCCGGCCACCTGCTCATCGACAGCGGAGCGGTAACCGGCGCACAGGTGCTGCTGGACGGTGTCTCCAGGGGGGAGACGCCTTTGGACCTCAGGAACCTCGCACCCGGGGAATACGCTGTGGAGATCAGGGCGGAACGCTATTTCCCGTTCCGGGCAGAAGTAATGCTGGAGGGGCTGGACCGCGAACAGTCCCTGAACGCTGAGTTGAAGCCGGCATGGGCAGAAATCAGTTTTGCCTCGGAACCGCCGGATGCGCAGGTGTTCAGCAGGGATGAAATGCTCGGCGCGACACCGCTCACCGCGCAACTGCTGGAGGGCAGGCACGAAGTCAGGATCAAGGCGGCCGGCTACAAGGTATGGCAGGATTCGATTACCGTGGTCGCTGGTGAACCGCAGGCCGTCACCGGCATCAGGTTGGAACCGGCGGACGCCGCGCTGTTCCTGGTGTCCAGTCCGGCCCGGGCAAATGCCACCGTCAACGGGAACTTCCTGGGCCTGACGCCGCTGGAAGTCCCACTGACTCCGGGAGAGGCTACCCGGATCCGGCTGTTTAAACAGGGCTACAAACCGGCCGCAAGATCGGTGACCGCAAAATCAGGCGAACAGAAAAGACTGTCCGTCACCCTGGAACCCGAACTGGTGCCCGTGGTGGTCAGGGTAGAACCTGGGGATGCAAAAATATTCGTTGACGGCGCGCCGGTCGGGGAGGGCAACCGTACCCTGCAGTTATCCACCAACAAACACCAGGTGGAGGTCCGCAAGCAGGGTTACGTGGATTACAAAACCACGCTGACTCCTCACATCGGGGTGGACCACGAGCTGGTGGTGCGCCTGAAGACCGTCAAACAGGCAAAGCTGGAGGCCCTCAAACCGGTCATCACCGCGCCGGCCGGACAGACCCTGAAACTGTTTTACCCGGGCGCCGTCACCATGGGAGCATCGCGCCGTGAACCGGGGCGCGGGGCCAATGAGACCCTCCGTAACGTCAAGCTCACCCGGCCGTTCTACCTGGGGCAAACGGAGGTGACGAACCGGGAGTACCGGTTGTTCGACAAGGGGTTTTCGTCCGGGGTCGTACGCGGCAACAGCCTTAATGGAGACACCCAGCCGGCGGCAAACCTCACCTGGGAGCAGGCGGCGCGCTATTGCAAC
>VYCZ01000280.1 GCA_009843675.1 Gammaproteobacteria bacterium
CATTTAACCGCATCCGGTTGTTGAACAGCGTACTTTTGAAGCCGATTTCGTAATGGTCGGCAAATTCCGGCTCAAATGTAGGATCGCCCGGCGGGAAAGCACAGAATGGTGATGCAGGCACCGGTGTGCCTCCCGGAGGACACCCGAATACCGGGTGGCCGAATCCCAGCGCATTACCCGCCGCATCCCGGTTCAGGCTGATGCCGCCAGATTTATAGCCGCGGCTGTAAGTGAAAAACCCCATGACATCATCGGTCACCCGGTACTGGATACTGGCCGTGCCCGTGGCTTCACTGTCTTCCCGTTTGGCGTCGAAATCATGTACCACCGCCAGCGGCAGGTTATTGAAAGGCGCCATGGCGTTACCTGTCTGGCCCCTGTGGCTGGCGTTCTTGTCGTCATTGGTGTACCGGACGCCGCCTGTCAGGGACAGCTTGTCATTGAGGTCGATGGTGATATGTCCGAAACCTGCTATCGTATCCACTTCCTGGCTGAACTCATCATAGAAAGCCCGGCCTGGTATGTTGCCGAACAAGCCGGGGGCAAAAAACGGAAACGAAGTGATTTGCGGTCCCCAGACAAATTCCCGGGTGCGCCGGACCTTCTCGCTGGCATAATAGAATCCCACTACCCAGTCCAATGACCGGCCGATACCGATGTCCTCACTCACCCCGGCAATACGTAATTCTTCCGATACGATGCTCACCTCGGGCAAGGTGTCCGTATTGGTCAATATATCCACGCCGGTGAAGTCATTGTCCTTGGTATTCAGGTCCTGGTAATCCCGGTACGCAGTGATGGAAGTTACAGTAATATCACCCAGTTGCCAGTTGATCTCACCGGATATGCCGAAGTCCTCGGCATCAAAGATCAGGTCGCCGTTAGCGGCTACACGAAGGTCGTTCACATCGGGAGGGTCTATAACATTGGAGCCAACAGCGGCAGCCAGGGGCGCATTCACCAGGGGGTTAAGCGGGTTGTTGCTGTTCCTTACCGGCCAGCAGCAGTTTTCATCCACTTCACTGTAGTCGGCGATAACCCGGATGTTCAAATCGGCGCTCGGCTCCCACATCAACTGGCCGCGAATCGTGAAACGGTCCCGGTCATTGAGGTCCTCGCCGTTTGCGTTATCAAGATAACCGTCTCCGTTATGCCAGGAAGCGGCGATACGGGCCGCGAAGTTGTCCTGGACAGGCACGTTGATTACGCCCCTCACCCTGACCTGGTCATATTCCTGGTAGGTTACTTCAGCAGAGCCCTCCACTTCATCAAACGAGGGTTGGTTCGTTATGAAATGGACAACGCCACCGGTGGTGTTCTTGCCGAATAATGTACCTTGCGGCCCCTTCAGAACTTCTACCCGGTCCAGGTCAAGCAGGTCACTGCTCGCCACCAGGCCGGAACGGCTGATATATACGCCGTCGATAAAAGTACCGACAGTCGGTTCGAATCCCATGTTGAATACTGAAGAACCCAGACCCCGGATGGCAAATGCCGCGCCCTGGCTGGGCGGATCCACGCCCCTGACTTCAAGCGCAGGCACCGTCGCACGCAGGTCATATACATCCTGAACGATATTAGCCTGCAGGTTTTCCCCGCTGATGGCCGTTATTGAGATGGGCACGTCCTGGATGGACTGTTCGCGTTTCTGGGCGGTCACCACAACCTCTTCAAGCACCGCCTGGGCGCCGGACACGGTGGAAACCAGCATGAGAAGGAAACCGGGTATAACAGGCAATAGATACTTTTTATCCACAAGGACCCCCGTAAAGACAAGACCACTCAGTATTTATTCTAGTACCATATCCTAGCAGAAATTTATGCAATGCCGCATTTTCCCTATGCAGGATAACCGATGAATCAATCGAGTCTGACCCCATTGATTCCATCCATTATGCCGGTCTTGCCGCAAATAACAGCCCGTCTTCGTATGACAATATTACCAGCCTGATTGCGTCGTCGTTTTTAATTCTGTCCGGGTCATCGATCAAGCCTGCCACTAACCTTACCCCTTCCTCCAGGTCGACAATGCCGACACTGAACGGCACCTCGTCGCGGAATTGTGTGGCGGCGGCATGGATGGTCGTTCTTGCATACAGGATTCCCTGTCCCGACAGTTCAGTCCAGTTCATGTCATCCGACCAGCAGTCCGGACAATGTTGTTTGGGCGGGAACGTCAACGCGCCGCATGACGCGCAAGCGGTCGTCATGAATTTCCCTGCCTCCAGACCTTGCCGGAACGTCCCGGTGAAACCGGAGTATTCCGGTACGAGTGGAAGGCGTTTCGGGACCTTTATGATATCCATGATCAGTTCCCGGCATCCATCACGTGGGCAAGGGCGGCATTGTAATTACCCAGTTCACACATGTGCAGGCCCAGACCAGCGCCGGCAACCTGCCGTTCGCCTGCCCCGTGCGTGAGTTGATCGAAAATCTCGGCAATGCCGTACAGGGCGGTCAGTCCGGGCGGGTGTCCGCGGGACAGGCAGCCGCCGGAGGTGCATACCGGGATGCGCCCGCCGATTGCAGTCTCACCATTGGCCGCGGCGGCAGCGCCTCCACCCTTGCCCACAAGTCCGATCGCTTCAGTAACCAGCGCTTCCGTTATCGTGCAGGGTGCATATAATTCCGCCACATCAATGTGTTCCAGCCCTGTGCCTGCGTCTTCCAGTGCCTGCAGGGTTGCTTCCCCGGCAGCAGGAAAGTCGGTCATGTCATGGGGTGTGCAACCCACCTGGTGGCGCCCGTCGTGGGCAAACCCTCGTCCCAATACCCGCAGGAAGGGTTTACCAAGTTCACGCGCCGCCGCCTCGGATGTGATCACCAGGCAGATGGCGCCGTCACTACGCGGCGGAACATCGAAGCGCCCGAGCGGTTCTACGATGGGAGGTTGTTCCAGTACGTCGTCCACCGTCAACAGGGTCTGAAACTGGGCCAGGGGATTGAGCATGGCATGACGCCGGTTTTTGACTGCAATTGCAGCGAGATCGCGCCGGGTGGTCCCGGTCTCAAACAGGTAACGGTCTGCGTCCAGCGCATACCAGGCTATAGGCGTCAGTCCGAAGGGTGACTGGAAATTTACATCGCCTGCCGCACGGATCGCGGATTCCATCATGGTTGCCGCATCGACTCCCGAGTTGTACTCTATGCCCAGCGCAAGCGCTGCTTTAACCCGACCGCTCCGGACGTCGGCGCAGGCCTGGTCGAAGGCAAGACCGCCGGTAATGCCCAGGTTACTGACCTCCGCGGCCTGTCCGTGACAGCGCAACCCCAGCCGGCTCAACATGAACGTGGCGAAAGCCCGTTGGCGCGTGGTGGGTGCCGGCGCTGTAAATACGGCAGAACCGATATCGGCCTTGTCGAGGCCGGCGGAGCGCACGGCATCGATGACCAGGTCTGAAAGGATTTCGTGCTCGAACCGCGCCTGTTCCAGCCGTCCCACTCTTGCGGCCGCGTAGCTGATGACTACCGGTTTTCTGTCGTTATTCACCCTGGTTCCTGATATATCCCGGTTCATGCTACATGTTAAACTGTTTTCCTCTCATCCGCTCTATCGGAACAGGAATACACAGGTACAGAACGTGACAAAACAAAAAGCGACCAATGTACATTGGCATGAAGGAGACATCGCCCGCGCGGACCGGAACCGGTTTCTGGGGCAGAAAGGGGCGACACTCTGGTTTACCGGACTATCAGGCAGCGGTAAGAGCACGATTGCGGTCGCGCTGGAGGCGGCGCTTTACGAACTCGGAAAACTGAGTTACCGGCTGGATGGTGACAACATCCGCATGGGAATAAACAGGAACCTGGGCTTCTCCGCGGAAGATCGGACGGAGAACATCC
>VYCZ01000443.1 GCA_009843675.1 Gammaproteobacteria bacterium
TGCCCGATGTTTTTCCCTGCCGGATACGCCCCTGTTGCAATTGGGCGTCCTGGCAATCTGGACTGCGGTGTTCGGGACCAGCGTCTACCTGGGACTGGACAGGGGGATTCGTGTCCTTGCCAACCTGAATGCGGTGATTGCCATTCTTTTCCTTGTGTTCGTGCTGGTAGCCGGGCCGACCATATTTATCCTGAATATGTCCACCAACAGCATCGGTCTGATGTTCGACAATCTGTTTCGCATCAGTTTCTGGATGGACCCCATCGTGAAAAGCGGCTTCCCGGAGGACTGGACCGTCTTCTACTGGGGTTGGTGGATTGCCTACGCGCCCATGGTGGGTTTGTTTGTGGCACGCATCTCCAGGGGACGCACCATCAGGGAAGTGATTGTCGGGCAGGTGATATGGGGGAGCCTCGGGTGCATGACATTTTTCGCGATAGGCGGCGGCTATTCCCTGCACCTGGAAATGAACGGGACCCTGGATATCTCCTCAACACTGAATGAATCAGGCATCCCCGCCGCAGCCTTTGCAATTGTCGGCAGCCTTCCGGGGGGGTCTATTACGCTGTTCATCTTTACCATCCTGTGTCTCATTTTTCTCGCTACGACGCTGGACTCTACCGCTTATGTACTGGCTAGCGTGAGCACAAGAAACCTGACCGGTGACGGCCAGCCCGCGCGCTGGAACCGCTTCGCCTGGGCCTTTGCACTCGCCATCACGGCAGTCGGGCTGATCGCCGCGGGTGGTTTGAGTACCGTGCAGACGTCAACGGTGATTGCTGCATTGCCGTTGTTTCCGGTTCTGGTTATCCTGCAACTTTCCCTGTTAAAATGGCTGCGCAGGGATTTCGGCGCGACACTCAGATCTGCGAACTATGCGCTTCACCACTTGGAAAATGGGAAAACGGAGGTGCGTGAAGTCTGACAGAGAGGTAAACTGCGATAGCTACGAAACAACCACTCCACTACGGATTCCTGCTGACGCCGAACTTTACCCTGATCGCGTTTGCCTCCGCGATCGAAGCAATGCGTATGGCAAATCTGACCACCGAGGAGCAATTGTACCGCTGGTCCGTCCTGACCTTGGATGATGAACCCATCGCGTCCAGTGCAGCCCTGGAAATCCGGCCTACTCTCCCATTCGATCAGGCAAGAAAACTCGACATGCTGTTCGTCTGTGCCGGTGTGCATGTCAAGGACGCATGGAATCCGACGCTGGGCAGGGCGTTGCGACGGCTGGCTGCAACCAATCAACACATGGGCGCCCTGTGCACCGGGACCTACCTGTTGGCTAAATCCGGCGTGCTGAACGATCACCGCTGCACGATACACTGGGAAAACATTGGCAGCCTGCGCGAAGAATTTCCCCAGTTGAAGGTGACTGATGAACTGTTCGAGATTGATCGCAGGCGTTACACCTGTGCCGGCGGTACCGCGCCGCTGGACCTGATGCTGTTCCTGGTGCGCAGGGACTACAATCGCGAGGTGGCGTCGGCCATTTCCGAACAGTTCACCATCGACCGGGTGCGGGACCTGGGCGAGCCCCAGTATATTTCGGTGCGCAGCCAGGCGCCCGGCGCGCCGGACTACCTGAATGAAGCCGTGCTGCTTATGCGCAATAATATCTCCGAACCGTTATTCGTGGAGGAAATCGCCAGGTATCTCAACGTGTCGACACGCCAGCTTGAGCGCGCGTTCCAGCAGTATTTCCACTACTCTCCGAGCCATTATTACCTGAGGCTGCGCCTGACCGCCGCGCGCAACCTGTTACGCCACACCGGCACCACCGTGCGCGGAATCGCAATAGAGACCGGGTTCAAGTCCTTGCAGCACTTCAGCAAGTGTTATCACGAGTATTTCAAGATCAGGCCCACCCAGGAGCGGGCCAGGTATTCTGAGTTGTAGCCATGAACTTTGAAGTCATCATCACCTGCGCGGTAACCGGTGCGGGCGATACCGTCGGGAAACATCCTGAACTGCCGGTCACCCCGAAACAGATCGCAGAATCGGCTATTGATGCAGCGAAAGCCGGGGCGGCCATAGTCCATTGTCACGTGCGCGACCCGGAGACCGGCAAGGGGGCGCGTGACGTTGCCCTGTACCGGGAAACGGTCGACAGGATTCGTTCCAGCGGCACAGACGTGGTCATCAACCTGACTGCGGGGATGGGTGGAGACCTGTTCATCGGCCCGGATGAGGCGCCGACGCAATTTGGTGAAGATACCGATCTCGTGGGCGCCGCGGAACGGTTGCCCCACGTCGAGGAACTGCTGCCGGAAATCTGTTCCCTGGATTGCGGTTCGCTCAATTTCGGTGACGGCAGCCTGGTCTATGTCTCCACGCCGGACATGCTGCGCCGGGGAGCAAAACGCATCCGGGAACTGGGGGTGAAGCCGGAACTGGAGATTTTCGATACCGGCAATCTCAGTTTTGCCCTGCAGATGCTCAGGGAAGACCTGCTGGAATCCCCGCCGCTGTTCCAGCTCTGCCACGGCATCCCCTGGGGCGCGCCGGCGGACGTCGGCGTTCTCAAGTCACAGGTGGACCAGTTGCCAGCCGGCGCCAACTGGACTGCTTTCGCCCTGGGACGCTACCAGATGGCGTTCGCCGCCCAGGCCGTGATTCTCGGCGGCAACGTACGCGTAGGCCTCGAGGATAACCTTTACCTGGACAGAGGCGTGTTCGCCAGCAACGCACAACTGGTTGAGCGCGCCCGCAACATCGTCGAATTGATGGGCGCCAAGGTGCTTGGGCCCGACGGAGCGCGTATGAAGTTCGGCCTGGTCAGACGTACCTGATTCATTCTTCAACGCGCTTATCTATCAGGGATAATGACCCGTGATATCAATACGTTAGCCGTTATCGGCGCCGGTGTGATCGGCGCCGGCTGGGCGGCGCGGGCGCTGGCGCACGGCCTGGACGTGGTGGCATGGGATCCGGGCGCGGATTGGCAGGCCAGGCTGGAAGCTGCCCTGGAGACCGCCTGGCCGGCGCTGGAAAAGCTCGGTCTTTTCCCCGGCGCAAGCCTGCAACGGCTGCGTTACGCGGACTCGCTGGAACAGGCCTGTACGGCAGCCGATTTCATCCAGGAAAGCGCCCCGGAGCGGCTGGAACTGAAGCGTAGTCTACATGCCGAAATAGATGCTAATGCCCGCGCCGGGGTCATCATCGCTTCCAGCACATCGGGGCTATTGCCGTCCGATTTCCAGGCCGGTTGCAGCAGTCCGGAACGGGTTATTGTCGGACATCCGTTCAATCCGGTGTACCTGCTGCCGCTGGTGGAGGTGCTGGGAGGGAAAGAGACGGCGCCGGAGGCTGTCGACCGCGCCGTGTCATTCTACACTGACCTGGGCATGTACCCGTTGCGGGTGCGCACCGAGATCGAAGGTTTCCTCTCCGACCGCCTGCAGGAGGCCCTGTGGCGTGAAATTCTGCACCTGGTCAACGACGGTGTGGCCGATACCGGGGAACTGGACGCAGCCATAACTTACGGCCCGGGACTGCGCTGGGCGGTCATGGGCACCTGCCTGGCTTTCCACATGGCGGGCGGGGATGCGGGCATGCGCGATTTCATGAAGCAGTTCGGGCCGGCGCTGAAACTGCCGTGGACGAAGCTGGAAGCGCCTGAACTGACCGATGAACTGGTAGACAGGATGGTTGCCGGAACCGAACGCCAGGCCGGGGGGCGCACGGTGAAGGAACTGGAGCGGTTACGCGACGACTGCCTCATCGACATCATGCGGGCGCTGCAGCGCTACCGGGTCGGCGCCAGCCCCGAGATATGAATGGAGGATGATAGAATAATAACAAATTGGTAAGAAAAAAAAATATGAAGAAA
>VYCZ01000401.1 GCA_009843675.1 Gammaproteobacteria bacterium
GAAGAGGCCGGTTCCGGCGGCACGGCAGAACTGATTGCCTGGTTTGTGGTACTCGCCTCAACCAGGGGACCCGCCGAGGTGCTGGGTTATTGCGACAGTTATGCCTGGCGTTCCGCTTCCGGTTGGGTTATCTGGCCTCACCTGAGATAACAATCGCCGATGTCAGCCACCCACCAACTCAAAGACGATGTGGTGAATTATGCCTGGGACAACTCACATCCGCCCCGTCTGGCCGTCGAACCCGGCGATACGGTTATCTTTACCACCCGTGACGCGGCGGACAACTACTACTCCATAGATTCAACCGGGGCAGACGTCAAGGCAAAAGGCCCTTTGGTCGGTCACCCCCTGACCGGCCCCGTCCATGTCAACGGCGCCGAACCCGGCGACACCCTGGTCATTGATGTCCTGGATGTCATTCCCACACTGGGATTCGGCTGGACCGCCATCCGGCCGCATCGCGGCCTGTTGCCGGTGGAGGAGTTTCCCGATGAGTATTTGCAGATCTGGGATTTAAGTGACGGCAACCTGGCCCGCATGAAACACCGTGATGATATTGCTATCCCCATAGCCCCTTTCCCCGGCATCATGGGAACGGCGCTGCCGGAACCGGGAGAACACAGTACCATCCCGCCCCGTAATAACGGCGGCAATATGGATATCCGCCACCTGTGCAAAGGCACTACATTATATTTACCGGTCTCCGTTGAGGGTGCGCTGTTCAGCGTAGGTGATGCCCATGCGGCCCAGGGCGATGGCGAGGTCTGCATCACCGCCATTGAAATGGCTGCACGGGTTACGCTCCGGATTGACCTCGAAGCAGGCTCCAGGATCCCGGAGCCTCATTTCAGGACTGCAGGCCCACTTTGTACCAATACCAATACGGGGCCCAGCTTCGTCACAACCGCCAATGGTCCGGATCTCTTTGAAAATGCACAACGGGCAGTGCGCTATATGATCGATCACCTGGAACGGGAGCGGGGCTTGACCAGGGAGGAGGCCTATGTACTTTGCTCTGTCTGTGTGGATTTAAAAATCAATGAGATCGTAGACAAACCCAATTACATTGTCTCTGCTTCACTCCCCGAAATCGTGTTTACATAAACCCGTCTAACTATCTTTAATAAATGCTTGCTTCGGAAGACCTCAAAAAATCCCTGGAGAAGATGACCCACCACCCGGGCGTCTACCGGATGCTCGATGCGGACGGTACCCTGATTTACGTGGGCAAGGCAAAGGACCTGAAAAAACGGGTCGCCAGCTATTTCGGCAAGAAGCCGGATTCACCCAAGACACGGGCGCTGATCAGGCAGATCCGGGACGTCGACGTCACGGTTACTCGCACCGAAGCAGAGGCCCTGCTGCTCGAGAGCAACCTGATAAAACAGCACAAACCCCGTTATAACGTGGTCTTGCGGGATGACAAGAGCTACCCGTACCTGTATTTATCCACTGACAATGAATTTCCCAGGTTGAGTTTCTACCGCGGCGCCAAGTCCGGGGCGGGGCAGTATTTCGGCCCTTATCCCAGCGCCAAGTCCGCCCGCCGCACCCTGAACCTCACCCAGAAGCTGTTCCGGATCCGGCAATGTGACGACAACTTCTTCAGGAATCGTTCCAGGCCCTGCCTGCAATACCAGATCAAGCGTTGCACCGCGCCCTGCGTGGGGCTGGTCAGCCCCGGGGATTACCGGGAAGACGTAAAACATACGGTCATGTTCCTGGAAGGTCGCAATGAGGAAGTGATCAGGGAATTGACCGCGCCCATGCAGAAGGCAGCAGACGGGTTGGATTATGAGCGCGCCGCGCAGTACCGGGACCAGATCATCAGCCTGAGGAAGATACAGGAAAACCAGTATATTACCGCGCCCAGGGGGGAACTCGATATCGTCGCCTGTTACATGGAGGGCGGCTATGCCTGCGTGCAGGTATTCTTCATCCGCGGTGGCCTGAACCTGGGCAACAAGGCGTTTTTCCCGGGCCACACCGGTGAGTTGACGGAGGCGCAGGTACTCAATGCGTTCCTGCCCCAGTATTACCTGACCGGCTCACGCAACAGGCCTGCCCCAGGGGAAATCCTGGTCAGCCACCCGGTAGCGGATGCGGAAACGTTGATGACCCTGCTCAGTGAGAGAAGGGGAAAGAGCGTGCGGCTCAGGCAGAGGCACCGCAGCGAAAGAAGGAAATGGGTGGAAATGGCGTTGAACAACGCGGAAATAGCCCTGAGGACGCGTCTTTCCTCCAGGGACGATTACGTATCCAGGTTCGAGAACTTACAGGGCTCATTAGGCCTGAATGAACCTGTGGAACGGATAGAATGCTTTGATGTAAGCCATACGAGCGGCGAAGCGACAGTTGCCGCCTGCGTGGTATTCAACCATGGGGGCGCGGTTAAAACCGATTATCGCAAGTTCAATATCAAGGACGCGCCTGCCGGCGATGATTACGCCGCCATATCCCAGGCATTCAACCGGCGCTATTCACGCATAAAAAAGGAAGAGGGAAAGCTGCCTGACCTGATATTGATTGACGGCGGAAAGGGCCAGGTCAGCTCCATCCGGGCCGTGGCGGAGGAACTGCAACTCGATGAAGTGACACTGCTGGGCGTGGCCAAGGGCAAGGCGAGAAAACCCGGCATGGAGAGGCTGGTTTTTTCGGACGGCAAGACCGAAGCCAGCCTTGCGCCGGACTCACCCGCCCTGCACCTGATCCAGGAGATCCGGGATGAGGCGCACCGGTTTGCAGTTACCGGACACCGGCAGCAGCGCAACCGTAAGAGGTCCAGGTCAGTCCTCGAAGACGTGGAAGGTGTCGGTTCAAAGCGGCGGAGGGAACTGATACGATACTTCGGCGGTCTACAGGGTGTGTCCAGGGCAGGTGTTGAAGAGCTTGCCCGGGCGCCCGGTATCAGCCACAATCTGGCAAAGAAAATCTATGCTTCATTCCATGGGGATGAGGTGTGACGTTAAAAAAGTTTTTAACGCAGGATTTTTTTCGTCAGACAAGCCGTATGACGAATGAGGGAAGGAGTGTACACCAGGTACATGACTGACCGAATGAGGAAAGACGGCGCAGGATGGCGGAGAAAAGACAAGTTAAAATGAATTTACCAAATATTCTTACGCTTTTTCGCATAGGTTTGATCCCAGTTTTCGTGCTGGTTTTCTACCTGCCGTTTGACTGGAGCAACGAAGCAGCCTGTATTATCTTTGTGGTTGCGGCCGTAACCGACTGGCTTGACGGTTTCCTGGCGCGCAGATTACAGCAAATCTCAAAACTGGGAGCGTTTCTCGACCCCGTTGCCGACAAGCTGATGGTGGCGGTTGTGTTGGTCCTGCTGGTGGAACGCAATCCCGGCATACTTCTGACTTTACCGGCTGCCGTAATCATCGGCAGGGAGATCGCCGTCTCGGCGCTGCGGGAGTGGATGGCGGAACTGGGGGCGCGCAGCAGGGTAGCCGTTTCCATCTACGGCAAGATAAAGACCATCGCCCAGATGGCGGCCCTGCCGCTGTTGATATACCATGACACGCTCTACGGCCTGCCCGTCTATGGTGTGGGACTGGTCCTGTTATATATCGCCGCGGTATTGACCCTGGTATCTATGTGTCAATACCTGGTCAGTGCCTGGCCGAAACTGAAAGAAAATACCTGAAAACAGTAAGTTACGGAAAACCTGGAGTTTGTGGGACTTGACATCCTCTAACGTGGCGTTATAATTCGGCGACACTTTGGAAAGGCGTTCGGTAACGCCAGGGAGGGTTGACAGATGAATGATTACTGCGGGAATAGCTCAGTTGGTAGAGCATCACGTTGCCAACGTGAATGT
>VYCZ01000081.1 GCA_009843675.1 Gammaproteobacteria bacterium
GACATGGATTCTGTCCCGCCTGGCCCGTACACGTAAAACGTATCCTGCCTGCCCGCAATCCAGTTCGTGATTGCATAGTAATCATATTCGGAGATATGGTCGAAATGCAGGTGCGTAAAGAACATGTGGTCGATTTTCATCGGGTTGATCCCCACCAGCATCAGGTTTTCCAGGACACGGCGGCCGCAATCGAACTGCAGCACCGTTCCATCGACGACGACCGCGCAACTGGCGCCTCCGCGCAGCGGGTCCGGCAGTGCCGAACCGGAGCCGGTGATAATCAATTGCATCCCCTTTTTTTCCAGGTCTGCGAGCGCATTGGCAGGCAAGCCGGTGGATCCCCCGTTACCGTTAGTCGCGTGGGCCTGGTTCATAGCGATTGTGGAGACTCCCGACAGGGCGCCTCCGGCGATTCCTGCCAGGATATTGCGGCGAACAGGATTGAATTTCATAAGTTTGTTGTATATCGACATGACAGATACCTGGTAGTGTACATACGTAAATTTATACCGAACCGTGGCGAAAAGAAACAACTATGACCTGTAGCAAACAGGGTACTGTTACTTCAGTTCTCACCATAACCCCCTCCTCCCGGTGTTTCCATGACAAACTGGTCGCCAGCATACATTTCCACTTCATCGTCGCCTTTAAGCCGTACGACTTCTCCATCTGAGCGTATTACATAGTTGTTGCCGCACCGGCCCGGCTCTGCTCCCGCGAGGCCGAAGGGCGGCACTACGCGATGGGAACTCAGCACGGTGGCGGTCATGGGTTCCAGGAAGCATAACTTTCGCACGACGCCGTTACCACCCTGGTACCTGCCGGCGCCTCCGGAGTCCTGACGGATGGAAAATTCCTCAAGATGCACCGGAAAACGCGATTCCAGTACTTCCGGGTCGGTCATGCGGGTGTTGGTCATGTGGCTGTGTACCGCGCTGGTCCCCGGATGATCGGGGCCGGCGCCTGTGCCGCCACAGACAGTGTCGTAGTTCTGGTAGCGGTCGTTGCCGTAAAAAATGTTGTTCATGGTTCCCTGCGACGCCGCCATCACGCCCAGCGCGCCGTAAAGCGCGTTGGTAATGGCCTGGGATACTTCAATATTTCCCGCCATCACCGCCGCCGGGTATTCCGGCGTTATCATCGAACGCCGCGGCAGGACCAATTCGATAGGTTTGAGACAACCTTCATTCAGTGGGATATCATCGTTGACCAGGGTTCGGAAAACGTACAGGATTGCGGCTTTACATACCGCGGTCGGCGCGTTGTAGTTGGTCGGGTTCTGCCTTGACGTACCGGAAAAATCGATGGTCGCAACACGCCTGTCACGGTCTACCGAAATCTTCACCTTAATCACACTGCCCTCATCCATGGGATATTCGAATTCACCATCCTGCAACACTTCGATGACCCGGCGCACCGATTCCTCGGCATTATCCTGAACGTGTTTCATATAGGCGCTGACCACTTCAATACCGTAGTGCCTGACCATTTTGCGCAATTCCGCAACACCGGTTTCATTGGCAGCGATTTGCGCTGACAGGTCTGCCAGGTTCTGGTCGATATTGCGGCAGGGATACTTACCTGATCCCAGTAATTCCCTGAGTTCTTTCTCGCGCAACCGGCCATCCCCGACCAGCAGGAAGTTGTCAATCAATATGCCTTCCTCGTCAATATGTGCGCTGTCCGGAGGCGCCGATCCCGGAGTACGGCCGCCGATGTCCGCATGGTGGCCCCGTGAAGCAAGGTAGAACAGGATGTTTTTACCTTTTTCATCGAATGCAGGGGTGATCACGGTTACATCGGGAAGATGCGTGCCGCCGGCGTACGGGGCATTGAGCACATAAACGTTACCGGGCCTTATATTACCCTCGTTGGCATTGATCACGGACCTGACCGATTCACCCATGGAACCCAGGTGGACCGGGATATGGGGAGCATTGGCGACCAGGTTGCCTTCGGCGTTGAACAGCGCGCAGGAAAAGTCCAGTCGTTCCTTGATGTTCACGGAGTACGCGGTATTCTGCAAAGTCACGCCCATCTGTTCGGCTATCGACATAAACAGGTTATTGAACACCTCAAGCATAATCGGGTCGGCAGCAGTTCCGACCGCGTCGCTATCCTTACGCCCGATGTAACGCTGCAGTACCAGGTGGTTGCGGCTATTGAGCGCGCCGCTCCAGCCCTCTTCGACGACAATGGTGCCCGTAGTTTCGATAATGATGGCGGGTCCAGTTACGGTCTGGCCTGCTTCCAGTTCATCACGCCGGTACAAGGGTATGTCACGCCATTTCCCGCCACTGTACATCCGCACCTGGTCCCGTAAGGCCGGTTCCGCATGGGAAACGGGTGAAGCGACCTCCGGATCGATATCAGCCTCGGTGGCGCCGATCGCCTCTACGGACAGCGCTTCCACAACCACGCCGCGTTCCCGGGCAATAAAGCCGAAGCGGCGGCGGTGCGCTTCTTCGAAATCCGATAACATCTGCGCTGCGCTGCCGATATCAACCGGCAGGCTGGTGTCGGTGCCCTGGTAACGGATAAAGACCTTGCAGACGGCAGAGATATTCTTCTCCTCCACGCCTTGCTCCTGCACGGCTCTGCAAGCTGATTCCACCAGCGGCTGACGATACGCTTCAATCTCTTTTTCCACAGTCTCTTCGATGAAATCGACACTTACCTGCCCTTCCCGCAACACGCGTATCTCCGCCAGTCCCATCCCGTAAGCGGACAACACTCCGGCAAGGGGGTGCAGGAAAATACTTTCCATGCCCAGTGAGTCCGCAACCAGGCATGCATGCTGTCCTGCGGCGCTGCCGAAGCAGTTAAGTGTGTATCCGGTCACATCGTAACCGCGCTGCAGGGAGATTTTCTTGATCGCATTGGCCATGTTCTCGACCGCGATACGCAGGAAGCCTTCCGCAACATCTTCGGCGTTGATGGTTTTGCCTTGCGCAGACGATACACATTCGGCCATGCCGGAAAACATTCGCACCACTGTTTCTCTATCCAGCCTCTCGTTGCCGGCAGAACCGAAAATGGCAGGAAAATAATCCGGCTGGATCTTCCCCAGCATGACATTGCAATCGGTTACCGTCAGCGGGCCGCCGCGCCGGTAACAGGCCGGGCCGGGGTTGGCGCCGGCGGACTCCGGTCCTACCCTGAAGCGGGCGCCATCGAACCGGAGTATCGAGCCGCCACCTGCAGCGACGGTATGGATGTGCATCATGGGCGCGCGTATACGTACACCGGCTACCAGTGTCTCGAAACTGCGTTCATATTCGCCGTCATAGTGGCTGACATCCGTGGAGGTCCCACCCATATCGAAACCGATCAACCTGTGAAAGCCGCTCATTGCGGCCGTACGGGTCATACCCACTACCCCGCCTGCAGGCCCGGAGAAGATGGCATCCTTGCCTTGGAACCGGCGGGCGTCGGTAAGACCCCCGTTGGACTGCATGAACATGAGGCGCGGGCCGCGACCGTCCACAACGCCCAGTTCTCCGGCAACCTGTTCCACGTAGCGGCGCAGGATCGGTGACAGGTAGGCGTCTACGACGGTTGTGTCGGCGCGTGAAACCAGCTTGATCAAGGGGCTGACGGCGTGACTCAGGGAAACCCTGCCAAAACCGATCTGCCTGCAGATTTCGCCTGCCCTGAGCTCATGGGCGGTGTAGCGATAACCGTGCATAAAGGCAATGGCGACCGATCGTATTCCCGCATCGAACGCTGATTGCAAGTCGGCCCTGACCCGGTCCTCATCAAGGGAGCGCAGCACCTCACCCCGTGCATCGACGCGCTCATCCACTTCAATAACGCGCTCATACAG
>VYCZ01000247.1:0-683 GCA_009843675.1 Gammaproteobacteria bacterium
ATCGGCAACAGTGAAACAACCGAGGTCCTCACGTATGGCGGCTGGCTTGATCACCACTACTTCGGCGTCCAGGCGACGTTTGACGGTAATACGGAAGACCCCTCTCAGGTCGCCGTATTCAGTTTTACGTTCGGCAATGCCAGCGGCAGCAATCCTGACTCCGGCAGCGGCGAATGGAACGGCGTCGCCATCGGCGTCAACCTGCTGGAAAGGTTCGAGGACCGCAGCCTGCTTACCGCCGATGTGACAGTCTCCATTGCCGATTTCCTGAACCCGACGGTGGACGTCCTGTTCGACAGTATCAGGGACCTCAGGACGGGTGATCCCCTGGTTGTAAGCGGACTTACCATAGAGTCCGTAGATTGGACAGGCCTTGACCTGACCGACGGTTCGTTTGCGGAAGAACTGGGAGACGTTGAGGATCCGCTTAATATTTCCCAACCGCGCAAGAGGATTGACGGCCGATTCTACGGTTCGGGGCACGAGGAAGTCGGCGGCATATTCGAGTACGCCTCGGTCGTAGGCTCATTCGGCGCCAAGCGCGATGCCGAGTAGCAGGAAAACCAATCGGGGACAGAATTAATTCTGTCCCCTGACCCCCAACCCAGACCAACCGGGGACAGAGTTAAATCTGTCCCCTTTTTCCTTTTTATCTGCTTTCTCTTCCTGGCCTGCGCCTGGAC
>VYCZ01000247.1:693-1568 GCA_009843675.1 Gammaproteobacteria bacterium
CCGCACTTCAGGCCCAGGATGATGATGCCGGGCGTAACTCACAGGCGGCCGCGGCCGGCGAACTCCCCTTGCTGGATGCAGGTACAGCTTTGAACCTGGCCCGCAAGTGGATGGATGAAGGTCAACCGCAACAGGCGTTTGAATTGTTACGCCGCGTAATCCAGGCCGCCAGGGCTGAAGGGGATATCGATACCACCAACATCCGTTTCCTGGCGGCACAGGCCTTGTTGAAAATGGGACGCACGGCCCATGCGGCGGTGATCCTCGGCCAACTGGCCGTGGAGCGGCCGGAACTGGACCGCGTGCGCCTGGATTATGCCTCTACGTTGTTCACACTCGGGCATGACGAGCACGCCGGGAACATCTTCCGCGAACTGCGCAGCAAGGAAAACCTGCCCGCGCCGGTGCGGCGCAACGTGGAAGGCTTCCTGGAGCGCATCCGCGCGCGCCAGCGGTTCCAGGTCAATTTCGACCTGGGTTTCTGGCGCGACAATAACGTCAACCACGCGCCGGAACAGGACACCGTGCAGGTGCCGATATTCGGCGGCCTGGACTTCGAACTGGACGAACAGGCCGTTGCAGCCTGGGTGGCGCGCACCGGCCTCAACCTGCGCTGGCGCCATACCCCGCTCATGGGCGGCCGAGCCTTTTTCGAGACCCGCGGGTCCGTCGCCCGCAACACGGCCATCAACGAGGAAGAACATAATCGCACCTGGCTCAGCGTGTCATCCGGACCGCGCTGGCGTTATGCCATGACGCTCGCCGGAAAACGCCGGCCCGGCATGGTACGCGCCGACATCGGCGGCGAACGGCGCTGGCGCGGCCGCGATGAATACTCGATCAGCGGCTGGTCGCGGCTGGGACTGGAACAGACC
>VYCZ01000247.1:1578-3803 GCA_009843675.1 Gammaproteobacteria bacterium
GCCTTATTCAGGGAAAGCCGCAGGGACCGGACTTACCTGGCCAGCCTGACCGTCTCCAACCGGGCCATTGCGCTGGCCGGTTACATGCCGGAGGTGACTCTGGGCTGGACGCAGACCGATTCGACAATCCCGCTGTACGACCGCAAGAACCGGATCATGATGCTGGGTTTGCGTAGATTGTTCTGAATTTCAGGCATGCGCCAGTACGTCTTCAAGAACGGATAGCAATAAGTCGGCGTTGTCCTTGGAAAAAGGCAACGGCGGGCGCATCTTCAGCACGTTGTCATACATGCCGATGTTGCTGATCAGTACTCCTTTGTCTTTCATCGCATTGGCAATGGCTTTGGCCTCTGCCCGCGCCGGCGTCCTTGCCTCCCGGTCCGTCACCAGTTCGACTCCGTTGAACAAACCATGGCCGCGCACATCCCCTATCAGCTCGTATTCCGACTGCAGGGCGCGCAACCCGTCCCTGATGTATTCGCCCACGACCAGGCTGTTTTCCTGCAGGTTTTCCTGTTCGATGACGTCCAGCACCGCCATGCCCACCGCGCACTGCACCGGGTTGCCGCCGAAGGTGTTGAAATACATGACCTGTTCGCGGAACCCGTTCACCAGGTCGGCCCGGGCCACCACACCGGCGAGCGGATGGCCGTTGCCCATGGGCTTGCCCATGGTGGCGATGTCCGGGGTGACGCCGTGTAACTGGTACCCCCACATCTTCCTGCCGGAGCGGGCGAAACCGGCCTGCACCTCGTCGGCCATGTACAGGCCACCCGCCGCGCGTACATGGCCTATGGCCTGTTCCATGTAGCCCGGCGGCACGTCGGGCAGTCCTTCCCCGGAGAACAATGTGCAGATCAACATGCCGGCGCAGCCGATGCCCTCTTCCTCGAACTCATCGATGGCCTGTTTTACTTTTTCCGCATAAGCTGCTGCCAGGGCTTCGCCCGCCAGGCCCTCAATGGGCCGGTAGCTCTCAGGGAACGGCACGGCCTTCACGTTCGGACTTGGAGAGGTCCCGCCATGAAAGTAAGTAGCAAGTTCGTCCACGGCCGTGGTGTTGCCGTGGTAGGCGCAGTTGGTGCAGATAATGCCCTGGTTGCCGGTGGCCTGGCGCGCCATGCGCAGGGCGATCTCGTTGGCTTCGCTGCCGGTGCAGACGATGAAGGCCATGGACAGGGGGTCGTCATGCAAGGCAGTGAGGCGCTCCGCGTATTCCACGACCAGTTCGTGCAGGTAGCGGTTATGCACATTCAGGGTCTGTGACTGTTTGTACAACGCCTCAACCACGCGAGGATGGCAGTGCCCCACGTTGGGCACGTTGTTGTACACGTCCAGGTATTTTTTTCCGTCAGCGTCGTACAGCCAGACGCCCTCGCCCCTGACGATATGCACCGGTTCGTTGTAGAACAGGGGTGCGCCGGCGCCCAGCAGGCGGTAACGCCGCTCCAGGAGTTGTGTATCAGTTGTCATGGGATTTTCAGTTTTTCCACTTCCCGCCGGATCACATCAATGGCCAGGTCAATGGTATCGATGTGAGTACGGTATGACAATATGGAAAGCCGGAGCATGTACACGTTATCTATCAGGGTCGAGGTAAGGAAGATCGTACCATCGCGGCGCAGCGCTTCGACCAGTTTCCTGTTGAACTCATCCACATCGCCCTCCACGTCGACATAACGGAATACGAGGATGGACAGTTCGGGTTCGGGACCGACCTCAAAACCGGGGGTCGATTGTAGCCGCTGCCAGGCATAACGGGTCAGCAGCAGCTTTTCGCTCAACATGGCGCGGAACGGGGCAACGCCTATAAGTTTGAGCGGCAACCACAGGCGCAAAGCGCGGAAATGGCGGGTCAGTTCCGGGCTCACGTCTGCTGGTGAGAGTTCCTGCCTGTGGAAAGCCCTGTCCTGCAGGTAATCTGCCGTATAATAATGTGACCGGTACAAATGTTCGCCGTCCCGGATCAGGGCCGCGCCCAGGCCGAACGGGGTGTGCAGTCCCTTATGGGGGTTCATGACCACCGAGACAGACATCTCAATCCCGCGAAACCTGTGCCTGACCAGGTCGCACAGGATAAAGAAGCCGCCGTAGGCCGCGTCCACGTGGAACCATAATCCGTGCTCGCGCGCCAGCGCGCCGATCCGGTCAAGCTCGTCCACGATGCCCACGTCGGTGCTGCCGGCCGAACTGACTACCAGCCCCGGCTGACGTCACGCTGCGCG
>VYCZ01000169.1 GCA_009843675.1 Gammaproteobacteria bacterium
GCATTATCGGGTTTATCTTTTTTGCGGTCTGGGTAACCCTGGGGATGGTTTTTGTTTTGTTCGGTGACGGGGAACCGTCAGCGCTTGAAGCCGACGTCCCTCCCGGATTCCTGGATGAAGACCTGGTGATGTATCCTGAGGGCTGGGCCAGGGAAGTAAACTGCAACTGGCGCCTTGGCGCAGAAAACGGTTTTGACCCGGCCCATGCCTATATGCACCGGAATTCTCCGCTGGTGCGCGGTTTCAAGGTGCCGACGGTACTGGGCGATACCGGCCTGGGTGAGGACCGTGGCATGGAAGTGATCAACGGCGAACGGGAAAATAACGGTCCCTGCGGCGTGAGACTGATACGCGGCGCCGGCACGCCCGTGTGGGAGGTGGAGGTGGCGTCAGGCAGAACCATCTCCGCCCAATACCTGCCCGATGAGCCGGGAGTAATGCAGGGCATGATCCCGGAAGTCGGAATCTGGATGCCGGGTGTCTTGCGCGTGGATCCCTTCCCCGCGCCCCATATCGTTCATTTCGAATGGTACGTGCCGGTTACGGAAAGGACTCACAGGTACATGATCAGTTGGGGTTCAAAAGTCAGGACCGAACAGGAGAAAAAGGGATTTTTTGACGAGATGAAATATCTCTGGAGCGATTTCGTCCCGCAAAAATTCAACAACGAGGACATGTTCGCCCGCGAGGCCATGGATGAGTTCTATTCGGTCGAGAACGGTTGGCACAGGGAGCGGTTATTTGGTCCTGATATGCTGATCACAGCCTGGCGCATCCTCTGCTCCAACACCAACAGAGGTATCCAGAACCTGCCCTATGGCCCACAGCGCGCTACAATCAGCGACCGCTAAAGTAACCAGTGCGTGGTCGTCTGGTTCAATCTTAACCGGCCATACACTTCCTTGATAATCTCATCGTGCATCGCCTCGTGCATGGACATGGCGTTGATGTCGCGGTGGAAGCGCTGCATCTGACTGCGTTCATGCAGGGAAGACCCGCCAGAATCTTGGAACAGGATATTCACGACCTCCCGGGCCTGGTGCATGGCATGTACCCCGTATAATCTGATACGTGCGCGCTGTTCCGTGCTTAAGATCCTGGTGTTATCGGTGGCAGCCTCGTAACACAGGTCCATGGCATGGTCCGTCATCAGCCTGGCCGCTTCAAGCTTGGCCGTGGCTTCAGCGAGAATATGGTGGGTTGAGGACAGTTGTATTTTGAGAATGTCATCGGTATAAACCATCGGCCTGGCGGAGCGGGTGCGCAGCAGGTCTTCGTAGAATTCCAGCGCGCCGGTAGCGGCGCCCATCGTAGTACCGGCGCTTAACGAAATCACCAGTAACGGTGCAAACGGCGCCCGGTATAGCAACGGTCGTGCGGTACCGTACTTGTGCGCCAGGGCGGTTTCCGCTTTCAGCATCCTGTGTCCGGGAACGAAGTATTCATCCTGTTTCAGAGACACGCTGTTGCTCCCCGTGGCCCTGAGGCCGGTCACATACCAGTCATCCTTGATCTCTATATCTTCCGGGGGTACCAGGAAAAACGCCTTGTCATGCCCGGGCGGCATCCCGTCCAGTTGCGCGCCGAGCAGGAACCAGTTTGCATTGTGGCAACCTGATCCAAAAGGCCAGACGCTGTTTTTCAGCACATAGCCGCCGTCTGTCCTGGTTGCGCTGGTACGATCAGGCAGAATGCCGCTGATACCGGCGTTCGGGTCGGCGCCGAACACCTCTTCCTGCGCCTGTTCGGGAAACAATGCAGCCACGAAGGTGTGACAGGACATGACACTGTAAACCCAGCTTGATGAAGGACACCCCTTGGCAATTTCCGCGGCAATACGCCAGAAATAGCGGGGATGCAGTTCATAGCCGCCGAATCGTGCCGGCGTATAGGCACGGAACAAATCGGCTTGTTTCATGGCACGGAATGACTCCGCATGGACGCGTCGCCGTTCCTCCGCCTCGGGGGCGCGTTCGCGTAATCCAGACGCCACGACCCTGGCCCGATCGAGCAAGGTTGATGCCAACTCCCGTTGATCGGCTATCGTGTTGTCCATCCTGGTACCAGAGGTTCAGAGATTTTTATGGCTTCCGTCGCACAGGTGCGAATTGCCGCTGCGTTTGCAACCGCACAGCCATATTGTTTCTGTCTCCGCTACTTCAAACCGTACCGGCGTGAAATCGGAGCCGGCATGGGATCCGTCGCAAAAAGGCTGATTGGCGGAACTGCCGCACTTGCACCAGAAATAAATACCGGCTTCAAGCTCCATCCCATAAGGATACTTTTGTGGGCATTGCGGTTCGCTCATCATTCTTCCCCCTGTTAGTTGATCGTGCTGAAATAATCTCACAGCGACATGGTTTCAGCAAATAATTCCCGAAAATTGGGTCAGAGTATTTGCTCTGCCCCCACCTGTCTCCGTCTTACGATTTCATACAGGCAGATGCCGGCGGCAACGGACAGGTTCAGGCTTTCGACCGAACCGTACATCGGGACTCTGATCAACTCGTCGCAATGATCCCGGGTATTGCGGCGCATGCCGCTCTCTTCCGAACCCATCACCAGCACAGCGGGTAATCGCAGGTCAACCTCATAAATCGTTGTGCCGGCTGTCCCGGTCGTTCCGACGACCTGGCAACCCGCATCGCGCAATTGTCTGAGCGCGCGCGCGATGTTGGTGACCGTGACGATATTCGTGCTCTCCAGGGCGCCGCATGCCACTTTGCTGACAGTGGCATTCAACGGGGCGCTATGGGATTTGGGTATAATCACGGCATCCACGCCGGCGGCATCTGCCGTCCTGATGCATGCCCCCAGGTTGTGCGGGTCCATGACCCGATCCAGGGCCAGTATGATCGAGGTCCGGTCCCGGAGCCCGGCACACAGGTCGTCCATGGTCATTCGCTGTTGCAGGCCGGCCTCCCGGCATCTCGCCGCTATGCCCTGGTGGTGGTCGGTCCCGGTCAGCCTGTCGAGTTTCGCGCGTGAAATCGGGTTAACCGCAATGGAGTTGCGTTCACAAGAGTGCAGCAAATCATCGAGTTTTGCAGAATGCCCCCTGCCTGTCGAAACATAGACCTCCAGCACCTCGTGGGAACGCCTCGTGAGGACATGTCGGACGGCGTGGTAGCCGCATATGATTTCAACTTTTTTGCCCGGCATCACTCGACATAATCAAAATCGATTTTTCTCTCTTCCACGTTGACGCTGAGCACGCTTATCCTGATCCTGTCTCCCAGGAAGTATTTCCGCCCCGACCGTTCACCCGACAGGGAATGGGCTATGGGATCGAAGTGGTAGTAATCCGCGGGCAATGCTGAAATGTGCACCAGGCCTTCGACGTAGATGTCGTCAAGTTCAACAAACAGGCCAAAACCGGTCACGCCGGAAATAATGCCGTTATAGATCTTGCCTGTCTTGTTCACCATAAACTCGCACTTCATACGCGCGCCGACATCCCGGACGGCCTCTTCAGCCCGGCGTTCGGTCATCGAACAATGCGCCGCCAGGTGATGCATGTCGTTTTTATCGTACCCGTAAGCCTCTTTGTTCAGGACGTGCCGAACCGCGCGGTGAACCAGCAGGTCGGGGTAGCGCCGAATCGGTGAAGTGAAATGCGTATAGTGCTCAAATGCGAGGCCGAAGTGGCCCTTATTCCTGCCTTCATAGACGGCCAGCGGCATACTGCGCAACAAGACCGTCTCTATCAGGTGCCGGTCCTCCCGGGTCCCGACCAGTTCAAGTATGTCGGCATAATCTTTAGTACAGGGATCCAGGCCGCCGCCGAGTTCCAGGTTAAAAT
>VYCZ01000432.1:0-2214 GCA_009843675.1 Gammaproteobacteria bacterium
CCATCCCCAGGAGATCCAAAAGACCGATAATCAACAACACCGTGGTATCCTTGAACAAACCGATTAAGTTGCTTGTGATCTGCGGCAGAGCCACGGGGAACGCCTGGGGAAGTATGACCAGGAAAGTGCGCCGCCAGTAACCCAGCCCCAGCGCTTCGGCAGCCTCGTATTGCCCTTTCGGGATGGACTGCAGGGCGCCGCGAATGGCCTCCGCCATATAACAGGACATCAATATGGTGAGCGCGCCGAGCGCGCGCAACAGTTTGTCAATTTCTATCTCTTCCGGCATGAACAGTGGGAACATGATGATCGCAACAAACAGGACTACCAGGGCCGGCACGCTGCGCCATAACTCGATCCAGGTGGCGCAACAGACCCGCACCAGGGGTATGGAGGAACATCTGCCCAGGGCAAGCATGACGGCTATCGGCAGGGAAGTGGACAGCACGAACAGGGCGGTCACCACGGTCAGGAAAAAGCCGCCCCAGTTGCCGGTCTCAACGTAAACCAGACCGAAATTCCCACCCAGGAACAGTCCCATACCGATTAACGGACAGGCAATAACCAGTAGCGGAATCAACCAGCGCTTGGCGGGAAAACGCGGGATAAGCAGCGGTACTGCCAACAGGATGATCAGGCCCAGGCCAAGGTTAATACGCCAGCGCTCCGCCTGCGGATACAGACCGTACATGAACTGGTCAAAGCGCGCCCGGACAAACGGCCAGCAGGCGGCAGTCTTGTCGGGACAGTCCGCGGGGGTCGACCCGCTCCAGTAGGCGTCCAGCACCAGCCAGTTCACCAGGGGTATGCCCACCATGATTACCAGGGCGGCGCAGGCCAGGGTCAGCACGGTATTCAAAGGCGATGAAAACAGGTTGTTACGCAGCCAGTTCATGTCACCACCGTCAGGGCGATCTTCCTGTTATACCAGTTCAGGAACAGGGCTATACACAGGGAGACGAATACATATACCGCCATGGTAATCGCCATGATGAAGACCGGTTGCCCCACCAGGTTGTTGACCGTCCCCACAAATACCGAGACAACCTCGGGGTAGGCAATGGCTGCGGCCAGCGACGTGCTTTTGAACAGGTTCAGGTAAACCGTGGTCAGCGGCGGGATAATGACGCGTAACGCCTGGGGGAACAACACCAGCCTGATGGTGAGGTAACGGGGCAGACCCAGGGAATCGGCCGCTTCGGTCTGGCCCCGCGGCAGCGAGGTAAAGCCGGAACGGACAATCTCACCGATATAGGTCGCGTTATACATGGACAGGCCCACTACCAGGGAAAGGAACTCGGGCATCATCACTATTCCGCCGCGGTAACCGAAACGGGTTTCCCGGGGAACCTCGAACTGCGCGCCGGCGAGCAACACGATGGCGCCGGCAATGCCCGCCAGTACCAGGAGGTTCCAGGATGCAAGCGGATTGGCACCGGCGCCGTCCGGCCGGACCCTAGTGGGCGCCGCGGCCCGCCGTTCCTGCCCGCGCAGGAAATACACCATGGCCCAGGCAGCCAGCAATGCCGCCACTATCCATGGCCAACCCTGCTCGAAGCTGACCGCAGGCACAAACAGTCCGCGATTATTGAGGAAGATGCAATTGAAGAGTTCAATGCTCTCATCACTGCGCGGCAGTGTGCGCAGCACGACGAAATACCAGAAGAATATTTGCAGCAGGGAGGGAATGTTGCGGAATATTTCGATATAAGCAGTAGCCAGACGGGATACCAGCCAGTTACCGGAGAGGCGGGCAATACCGATGATCAGTCCCAGGATGCTGGCACAGATGATGGAGACCGTTGCCAGCAGCAGGGTATTGAGCAGGGCGACGACAAAGGCGCGGGCGATGGTGGAATTGGCGTCATAGGGAATCAGCGTCTGCGCGATCTCGAAGCCGGCCCGTTTCCACAAGAAATCAATACTGGAATCCACCCCGAGACGCGCAAGATTTCCCTGTGTCGCCACTGCAATCAGGTATACCACCGCCCCGATGATGAATAGCAGCGCTACCTGGTAAACAATCTCCCGTTTCGTCATACTATCCTTCTCTCAATTCTCCGGGGACGGATTTCAAATCCGTCCCCTGCTCTCCTGTTATCTGAACGGCAATGCCGAATGCAGGCCGCCGTCTTTCCAGCTTGCGTTCAAACCCCGGTTCAGGCCCAGCGGGGCAAAGTTTCTCTCCCACATATCGTTGTAGTTGCCTACAAG
>VYCZ01000432.1:2224-3793 GCA_009843675.1 Gammaproteobacteria bacterium
AGCTTGATGATGTGGTAAGCCCAATCATTGGAAAGCCCCAGTTTCTCCCCGAACCCGCCGTGCACTCCGAGCAGGCGTTGGACTTCCGCATTCCGGGAATTTTCCCGAACGGCATCGACGTTATCCTGGTTGATTCCCAGTTCCTCAGCGGCAAAGCGGACGTTGAACGACCACAGCGCAATATCGCGCCAGCGCGGATCATCCTGGCGCACCAGTGCAGCGAAAGGCTCTTTTGAGATGACCTCATCCAGGATCAGGTGATCGTCCCGGTCCGGCCAGTTGGCTATGCGGCCCGCCGTAGAGAGACGCTCATTGGTGAACGCGTCGCAACGGTCTGCATAATAGGCCTGCAAGCCTTTGTCAATGTCCGCAAAGGTAACCGGGGTATAAGCCATCCCGTTTACGGTAAAGTAGTCCGCGATGTTCTGCTCCAGTGTGGTGCCCTGGGCAATGCAGATGGTCGCTCCATCCAGGTCTCTTACCGATTTCACCCCGGCATCCTTGCGCACCACAAATCCCTGCCCGGCATACAGGTAGACCCCGGTGTAATCAAGGCCCAGGGAGACGTCGCGGATAAAGGACCAGGTGGCGCCGTCAGGGAAAATATCGATCCCGCCGGACTGCAACAGGGTGAACACCGTGTGCGGCGTTACCGGAACGTACTCGATCCTGATGGCGCCAAACACGGCAGCCGATATGGTCTTGCAATGGTCGATATCAAATCCGACCCTCTGTCCCGAATCATCGACGCTGCTGAAGCCCGGACTGCTTTCGACAATGCCGCAACGCAATTTCCCCCGTTCCCTCACCTGTTCCAGTGTATCGGCGCCTGCCACCTGGCAGCCGGCGAAAACCAGGAACACTATCCCGGACAAATATGCTGATTTGGTACTGGTCATGTCCATGGTTTTGGTTTCCGGACAGGATGTAAGATGATATTACGGAAGCTCTGAACAAGTCCATCCTGGACTTGCCAGAGCACGCAAAACAAAAATGCGATTTTTGTTTTGCTCACAAAATCAATGCCTTACATTCATTGATTTTGACGATACATCCCTGTATCGTAGGAACCTCTGACTTAATCAGAGGTTCCTTACCAAAAAGTGCCGATAAGAACGGGGAATTGAACATGGCAAATCGCTTACACGTAGTCGATCAGAGACTCGAACACATCCCCCACGAAAAAGAGGGGTTGAGGTTATGGTTGCGCATAGTGTCGTGCACGCAGATGGTCGAACAGGAAATTCGCGCCATGTTGCGGGAAAAATTCGATATGACCCTGCCCCGCTTTGAAGTCTTGTCGGCTCTGGACCGGGTCGCGGACGGCCTGACCATGGGCGAACTGTCACACTGGCTGATGGTGTCCAAGGGGAACGTTACCGGAATAGCCGAAAGGTTATCCGAAGACGGCTTTATCCGGCGCGAACCCACGCCTACGGACCGGCGCTCCTTCGTGGTGACCCTGACCGAGAAAGGGCGCAGGACATACAAGGAAATGGAGTTGGAATACGAAAGCCTGCTGGACAAGTTGTTCAACGACATGACACCCGACGACAGCGACATGTTCAC
>VYCZ01000027.1 GCA_009843675.1 Gammaproteobacteria bacterium
GGATTCCCGCGGCTGTATCCCCGGTTACATGGACGCGACCCTGGACGACCTCCGCTTCCCCGAGTTCACCGACGACCACGGCTGGCTGCGGGAGATCTACATTGACGCCACCATGCCGGTCAACAACGGCGACGAGATTAACTTCCGCATCGGCCGCCAGCAGGTGGTCTGGGGCCGCACCGACCTGTTCCGGGTGCTGGACCAGGTCAACCCCATAGACTTCTCCATCCAGAGCATCTACGAGGAGTTTGAGGACAGCCGTATTCCCCTGGGGATCTTCTCCGCCGAGTACCGCGCCGGCGCGGTGGGCGCCTTCGACGACCTGAACTTCCAGGTGATCTGGAACTTCGAGAAATTCCGCCCCAACACACTGGGCCAGGGCGGCCAGCCTTACAATATCCTGCTGGCCGGCGACCTGTTCCGGGCGTTGAAGAACTGCTGGGATAACGGTTGCACCATCAACAACTTTGCAGGCGGTCTTGCCCCGGACGGGAACCTGGCGACGGATTTCCCGCGCCACGTTGTCGGCATCCGGGATGTCCACATGCCGGGCTGGGACTTCGACCAGGGCGGCATGCGGCTGGAAGGCGTGTTCAGGAGCGTGGGCTTCTCCATCAACGCCATGACGTTCTATTCGCAACTTCCCTCGTTGAGATCGGGGATCCCCGGGGTCAACCCGTTCCTGGGTAACCTCATCCCCCCGCAATTCTGTCCGCCGACCACGCCTTCACCGGGCCTGTGGAGTCCGGCATTTGCCGCCTGTCCGTTGGGCTTTAACCCGATTGACCCTTCGGATACGCCGGGTCATTTACGGGTACGGCAATATGTGCCGGCATTTGATATATACTTCCCGCGGGTCAACCTGTTAGGCGCGTCCGCCGACTTTTACATCGACCCGCTCAAATCCGCATTCCGGGTGGAGGTGGCCCATACCAGCGGCGAGGAATTCCCGGACACCTCGAAAGAACGCCTGTTTTCCGAGTCCAACGTGGTCCGCTGGGTCATCGGCTGGGATCGGCCCACCTATTTCAAATGGCTGAATCCAAGGCGCACCTTCCTGTTGTCGGGACAGATTTTCGGCCAGCACCTGCTTGACCATGAATCAATCTCTCATCCGATAAGCGGACGGCAGATAGGTTACCAGATCCGGAAGAGCGATTTTCTCGGCACCTTGCTGATCCAGGGTTTCTATAAACAGGACCGCATTCTGCCGCGCCTGATCATAGGCCATGACTTCAGGGCCAACGCCACCGTGCTCGGGCCGGGACTGGACTACCTGATCAGCGATCACCTGCGCCTGATCGTCGGCGCCAATATCAAGCTGGGCACCGGTCCCCGTATGGCTGATGACGGCCGTACCTCCAACGCATATCCACCCTTTACCAACGCACCAGGTTGCACCACGCCCTATGTCGTAGGATCCAGTTGTGGAAGTCACAGGGGCTTCGAACCGCTGGGCCGCTTCTATTCCGGCCCCATCGGCATGGCGCAGCACGAGGACGAGTTCCAGGTGCTGGTACGCTATCGCTTCTAAGAAAATACAGGAAGGAGGCTTAACAACCATGTTTAAATTTGTGAAGTATCTCGCTGTTCTGCCGTTGTTGGCCCTGAGTTCGTGGGCTGCTGCAGAATACACCGCAGAAGACGTAAGAAATTCGTTTTATCCCTACGAAAACTGGACACCTGAGTTTCCCGGCTACACCCCGGGCATGGTCATCGACCAGAACAACGTGGATCAGTTCCAGGATATTCTCGACCCGGCCTTGTATGACCACATAAAGAAAGGTGAGACCGCGTTGCAGACCAAGGTGACGGAATCCCTGGAGTTGCACCCGAACTACATCAAGGCGACGATGGAGGCCGTGGGGAGTCCGCCGGTGTTGAGCGCGGACGGGCTGGTGGAGAATTTTATCGCCGGGCGCGCCTTTCCCGCCGAACCTGACCCGAATGACCCCCGGGCCGGCTTGAAGATGGCCTGGAATTACCAGTACGGCTATAACTGGGGTGACAATGCGGCAATCTCCCCGTTTTACTGGAAGTTCAGGAATGCCAAAACCGGGAAACTGGAACGCACCATCAAGTGGAGCTTCCATTTCCTTAACTGGAAACACCGTGTCAACCAGGACCCGGTTCCGGAGTTCGAAGATAACCCGGCCGAGTTATTCCGGTCCGTTTATGTCCTGGCAAGGGAACCGTTTGATATCGCCAATACCCAGCTCCTGATCCACCGCTACAAGAACGACCTGAAACGGGATGACGCCTGGTTGTACCTGGGATTCCAGCGGCGTGTGCGGCGCCTGGCTACGGGACAGACGACGGATTCCTTTTTGGGTACGGATATCATGATCGAGGACTTTGAAGGCTACAACAACCGCGTATCCGACTACGACTGGGAGTATATCGGCGCCAAGAACGGTTTTCTGCCGTTCCACAACCATGACGAACTGGAACTGGCTACCGATATGCCGCCGGAACCCGATGGCTACCAGTTTGTAGATGTGGATGGTTGCTTCCCGAAAACTACCTGGGAACTGCGCAAGGTCTATGAACTGCACGGTACTCCCAAGGATCCGAACCACCCGTTGAGCCGGCGCGTGATGTATATCGATGCGCAGACGTACACCATTCCGCGCCAGGCGGAGTTCGACCGCAAGGGCGACCTGTGGAAATCCTTTTCCATCTGCCAGGCCTACCCGGACCGGCACTTGCCCAAGAACAAGGGCTCCGGCGTCGCCATCGATAATTGCTTCATGATGTACGACGTGCAGGCCCAGCACTGCACCACCGGCCAGTTCAAGGGGCAGTTGGACCCGACAATGAACCCGCCGCAGATGTTCACGGTGCAGAACCTGCGCAAGAGCGGAAGGTAATATAGAGTGTACCGGGGACAGGCATGTATCAGCCTGTCCCCGATTTTGTCTATTCGTCATTCCGGCGAGGGCCGGAATCCAGTGAGACAAAGAGTCGCCCACCGGGCGACACGGTATAACACTGGATGCCGGAACAAGTCCGGCATGACGTAGCACAACTCGACCGACAGTGAATAAAGTTGACTTAAAGTTTTTCTTCAATTTCCGCAGTCCCTATTGTTATCTCGCCAGCAAGACCATGTTCAGCTTGGTGGATGACTACCATGTAAATTTCGTCTGGAAACCCCTGGCCGGCTGGAATGGCCGCTCGGCGCCGGAGCGCGCTAGGGTCAAGATTCCCCTTACCCGGCAGGACGTGGCCCGCTGGGCAAAACGCATGAATATCCCCTGTAATCCTCCGCCCATTACCACCGATCCGACCCCGGCAGGCATCGGTTCGCTGCTGGCCGAGGAAAAGGGCTACCTGCGGGAATATGTCACCCTGGTGATGGATAGCGAGTGGGGGCAGGGCGTGGATATCGGCCAGGCCGATACGCTGGTGGACATCGCCCGTCAGAGCGGCCTCGACCCCGACGAGTTCAGCGCGTCACTGAATGATCCGGCCAGGCAGAAAATCCTGGAGGACAACTGGCAGGAGGCCCAGGAATCCGGCGTCATCGGCGTACCGACATTCGTCATGGACGACCAGATATTCTGGGGCAACGATCGCATTGATTTCGTCCATGACCACCTGCGCGAACTCGGCCTGCAAAAGACCTGACAGATGGGGTCAGAGTAAAAATTCTGAATGAAATCCGGGGTCAGAGTAAGAAATTCGTCAGAATTTTTACTCTGACCCCAAAAATCCCGAAAGTCCGAAACTGACTACTTGAAATGAGACTCTTCTCCCACAAAAACCGCCCCATGCACCTC
>VYCZ01000391.1:0-208 GCA_009843675.1 Gammaproteobacteria bacterium
CAACGCTTCATGGAGACATACGGCATTTCGGAGTATGACAGCGGCTACCTGGTGGCGAACAGGGAGACGGCGGATTATTTTGAGTCCGCGGTGACCGGGGTCCCCGGCCAGGCCAAGCCGGTCGCGAACTGGATCATGGGTGAACTGGGCGCCGCCTTGAATCGTGAGAATATCTCCATCAATGACAGCAGGGTCGGCGCGGCGAGGC
>VYCZ01000391.1:218-3778 GCA_009843675.1 Gammaproteobacteria bacterium
GCCAAACAGGTCTTTGATGCCTTGTGGGAGCACGGGGGTGAAGTCGATGACATCATCGAGAAGCAGGGACTGAAACAGGTTACCGACAGTGGTGAAATAGGCAGACTGGTGGATGAGGTCATCGCCGGGAACGCCGCGCAGGTACAACAGTATCAAAACGCCGCGCCGGAAAAGCGCGGGAAAATGATCGGCTACTTCGTCGGGCAGGTAATGAAAAAGTCCGGGGGCAAGGCCAACCCCAAGCAGGTCAACCAACTGCTGTCGGAAAAGCTGGGCTAGGCGGTTTCCCGGATGGTGAGGCCCAGCTCTTCGATCATCCTGTCCCGCATGATGAACTTCTGCAGCTTGCCGGTGACCGTCATGGGAAAATCATCGACGAACCGGACATAGTACGGCACCTTGTAATGGGCAAGGCTGTCCTTGCAGAACGCCCTGATTTCAGCCTCGTCCGCCTCCTGCCCCTGCTTCAGTCTTATCCAGGCACAGAGTTGTTCCCCGTACCTGTCATCCGGTACCCCGAATACCGACACGTCCTGTATCTTTTCGTGGCCGAACAGGAACTCTTCTACTTCGCGCGGGTAGATATTCTCGCCCCCGCGGATCACCATGTCCTTCACGCGCCCGACGATATTGCAATAGCCTTCTGCGTCGATGGTGGCCAGGTCGCCGGTGTGCATCCAACCGGCTGCATCGATGGCTTCCCGTGTCCTGTCGGGGTCATCCCAGTATCCTGACATGACATTATAACCCCGGGTACACAGTTCACCTTTCTCGCCTGTGGGAACGGTGCATCCCTCCGGGTCGATAATCTTCACCTGGACATGGGGATGTATGCGGCCCACAGTGGAGACACGCCGCTCCAGCGGGTCATCAGTGCTGCTCTGGAAACTGACCGGGCTGGTCTCCGTCATGCCGTAGGCAATGGTAATCTCGCTCATGTTCATCTCGGCCACGACGCGTTTCATGACCTCAATGGGGCAGGACGACCCGGCCATGATGCCTGTGCGCAGGCTGGACAGGTCATATTCCCTGAAACCCGGCAGGTCCAGTTCGGCGATGAACATGGTCGGCACGCCGTACAGGGCCGTGCACTTCTCCTCGCTGACGGCAGCCAGGGTCAGGGCAGGATCGAATCCGTCGTTGGGTATGACCATGGCCGCACCGTGAATGGCGCAATTGAGGTTGCCCATCACCATGCCGAAGCAGTGATAAAAAGGCACCGGGATACAAAGCCGGTCTGCTTCGGTGAACTTCATGGCCTGGCCGACGAAATAGCCGTTATTGAGGATATTGAAATGGGTCAGGGTTGCTCCCTTGGGAGAGCCGGTCGTACCACTGGTGAACTGGATGTTTATCGCATCGTCCGGTTGCAGCAGGGTGGATAACTCTTCCAGCCGCTGCCGTTCGGCAGCGTCGCCCATGGCAGATACGGCGGCGAAGTTGTAGCAGCCGGGGGTATCCTCATCTCCCAGACGGATGACGGTGCGCAGGTGCGGCAGCTTGCCGGATGACAGGCGTCCGGGTTCTGCCGTGTCCAATTCCGGCGCCAGTTCCGCCAGCATGGCGAGGTAATCGCTGCTCTTGAACGTGGAGGCGGTCACCAGCCCCTTGCAGGCTACCTTGTTCAGGGCATATTCGAGTTCGTGGGTACGGTATGCCGGGTTGATGTTCACCAGGATGAGACCAGCCCGGGCCGTAGCAAACTGGGTGAGCACCCATTCGGCGCAGTTGGGCGCCCAGATACCGACCCGGTCACCGGGGGCAAGCCCCAAGGCAATCAAACCGCTGGCAAGGTCATCCGCACGTTGCAGCAATTCCGCGTAGGTCCAGCGTATCTCCTGATGGCGAACGACCAGGGCCTCGCGCTGCGGGAACCTCTGCGCGGCCTCCACCAGGGCATTGCCGATGGTCTGGTAGATGAGCGGTTGCATGCCGGCGCCGCTGACATAGCTGAGACGTGTATTCATCTGCATCTTACAAACTCGTATATCGTGCGTATCCGGAATTATGATATACCACGGCGATTAGGACAAGTATCCTAACCATCTGGAAGTAGATTAGAATGATATTTCGTATTACGTTAAGATCAAAAGAAACTGACAGCGCCATGAAAAAGATACTTCCACCGGATGTCACTGAAAAGCAGTTCAACCGGGCACTCGCCGCTTTCCGTGAAGTGGTGGGAGACAACTGGGTGTTCGCCGAAGAAACTGATGAACTGGTCAGCTATCGCGACCCCTACGCAATAGTCGATGAAGCGCATTTTCGTCCGTCAGCGTCCATCGCGCCCGACGGCGTGCAGGAAATCCAGGCCGTCCTTAAAATTGCCAATGACTTCAACATCCCGCTCTGGCCGATTTCCTGCGGGAAAAACCTGGCCTACGGCGGCGGGGCGCCGCGCCGGCCGGGCAGTGTCGTGCTGGATCTGAAACGCATGAGCCGGGTGCTGGAGGTCAATGAAAAGTTCGGTTATGCCCTGGTTGAACCCGGGGTCAGTTTTTATGACCTGTACAATTACATCCAGGCGCGTGGTATCAAACTCTGGCTGGACGTGCCGGACCCTGGCTGGGGCAGTGTGGTCGGCACAACCCTGGAACGGGGCGCCGGTTACACGCCTTATGGCGACCACTTCATGCGCCAGTGCGGCATGGAGGTGGTCCTGGCCGATGGCGACGTTGTCCGTACCGGAATGGGCTCCATGCCGGGTAATAACACCTGGCAACTGTTCAAATACGGTTTCGGCCCTTATCATGACGGTATATTCACCCAATCCAACTACGGCATAGTCACCAAGCTCGGGGTGTGGCTGATGCCGGAACCACCTGGCTACCGGCCTTACCTGATCACTTTTCAACGGGACGAGGATATCGAGCAGGCCGTAGAGGTGATCCGCCCGCTCAAGGTCAACCTGGTAATACAGAATGCCGCGACCATACGCGACCTGCACCTTGTTGCATCGCTGAATACCAGCAGGACGGAATACTATGATGGCGACGGCCCGTTGCCGGACAGCATCCGCAAGAAGATCATGGCTGACCACGACATAGGCGCCTGGAATTTCTATGCCGCGCTATACGGGCCGCCGAAAATCATGGACGCCCACTGGGAGATTATCCAGGATTCTTTTGCTCAAATTCCGGGAGCACGGTTTTACTTTCCTGAAGACCGAAAGAATAAAAATGATGTCCTTCACCATAGGGCCAAAACCATGGCCGGGGTCCCGACCCTGACTGAATTCGGCCTGGTAAACTGGGTCGGCGGTGGCGGTCATATCGATTTCTCACCGGTCTCTCCAACGACCGGCGAGGATGCCATCAGGCAATTCAACATGGTGAAACAGCGGGCCCATGAACACGGTTTCGATTATATGGGCGTGTTCATCGTCGGCTGGCGCGAAATGCACCATATTTACACGCTGGTATTTGATAAAAACGACCCGGAGAAGAAACAGCGCGCCTACAGGTTGTTCGATATCCTGATCCGCGAAGCCGCGGCAGCCGGCTATGGTGAATACCGGACCCACCTCGCTTTCATGGACCAGATCGCCGCCACCTACAACT
>VYCZ01000466.1 GCA_009843675.1 Gammaproteobacteria bacterium
GCCGGCCCTGGCGGCGGAGGCGGCCGCGGATGCCGAAGTATTGCCGGTGGACGCGCACAGGACCGCCTGCGAACCCTCGTTGACTGCCCGGGTGATGGCCATGGTCATGCCCCGGTCCTTGAAAGAACCGGTCGGGTTCAGGCCTTCATACTTCACGTAAAGTTCGATATCCCGGTCGTTGACTTCAGGAATATTATCCAGCCGGACCAAGGGGGTATTCCCCTCGCCCAGGGTGATGACACGGGCATCGTCCGCGACCGGCAGACGCGCGCGGTAACGTTCGATCAGGCCTTCAGTCAAGGGTTTCCACCCGGATCCGGTGTACGTTTCCGGCAATCGTATCCAGGGCCTCGATCTGCCTGATTGCCTCGTTCATATTCCGCTCCTGCACGCGCTGGGTAAGCATGATCACCGGAACATGGCCGGCGCCCGCTTCAGGCTCTTTCTGGATTATTGCCTCGATACTGATACCCAGGTTGCCCAGGATGGTCGTTACCGCGGACATAACGCCCGGCCGGTCAACGGCCTGCATACGCAAATAATAAGCAGTGCTGATGTCAGCCATATCCAGCACAGCCAGGTCGGACATCGCATCCGGCTGAAACGCCAGGTGCGGCACACGGTTTTCCGGATCGGTGGTCAAGGCGCGCACGGCGTCAATCACGTCTGCCACGATGGAGGATGCAGTCGGCAGGGACCCGGCGCCGGCGCCGTAATACAGGGTCGGTCCCGCTGCATCGCACTGTACCAGTACGGCGTTCATAACGCCGTCCACGTTGGCAATCAGCCGTCTCGCGGGAATCAGCGTGGGATGAACCCGCAGTTCTATCCCTGCATCGGTGCGCCTGGAAATACCGAGGTGCTTGATCCGGTAGCCCAGTTCATCGGCGTAAGCGACGTCCTGCCGTTCTATCCCACTGATGCCCTCGGTGTAGGTCTTCTCGAACTGCAACGGGATACCGAAGGCGATGGAACCCAGGATGGTCAGCTTGTGCGCCGCATCAATACCCTCAACGTCAAACGTCGGGTCGGCTTCCGCATAACCCAGCTCCTGCGCCTCCTTCAACACCTCGGCAAAATCCCTACCCTTGTCACGCATCTCGGTGAGAATGAAATTCCCGGTTCCGTTGATGATACCGGCCAGCCAATGGATGCGGTTAGCCGCCAGACCTTCCCGGATTGCCTTGATAACGGGAAATCCTGCAGCGGCCGAGGCTTCGAACGCCACTGTCACTCCACGTTCCTGTGCGGCGCTGAAGATTTCATTACCGTGAACTGCAATCATGGCCTTGTTTGCGGTAACGACATGCTTGTTATTTTCGATGGCCTGCAGGACCAGTTCCTTCGCAGGGGAGTAACCGCCTATCAGTTCGATGACTATTTCGACTTCGGGGTCATTGACGACGGCGAAACCATCATCCGTAATCCGGTCTATCCGGTCCAGTCCCTCGATTGCGCCGGCGTCGTATTCCTTTGCCGCGGCATGACTGATGATTACCTCCCTGCCGGCGCGGCGGGCAATTTCATGGGCGTTCCGGGTCAATACCGTGACGACGCCGCCACCGACCGTGCCCAGGCCAAGCAACCCTATTTTTATCGGTTTCATTATCCTCTGTCTCTCTGTTACATTTCAGGAACCTCTGACTTCATCAGAGGTTCCTTTACTCTTCATCGCTTTCACTGACACGCACCGTTACCACGTCCATGCCGTGATACTGCTGGTGGCGCACGGAGGATGCGAAGTGTTGCAATATACGGAGCGAGATTTCATGCCCGTCCCGCGCCTCGGCGTGGTCTCCCAGCAACCTCATCTGGTCTTCCAGGTTCTCGTCACCGATAGCCGAGACAAACTCCACTTCCATCACCGGGCCGTCATTGGTAACCGTTACCAGCAGGCTGCGCAGCTCGCCGGTGGTTGCTTCATCATGCCCCTCGGAGAGACACAACAGGGTCTCTTCACCAATCAGGAACAGGCGCTCGATTGCCGCCTCGCCCCAGCCCAGGCGCAACGCCTGCTGGCGCAGGAAATCTTCCAGCCTGGGCAGTACCCGGGGGTCCAGCGCCGTTACTTTACTATAACGGCGCGGGCCGGTCAGTTCCATGATTATCGTCAACAGGATAACGGCCAGGCCGCCGACAGTCATACCGTTGCCGAGCAGGCTGCCCCATGTCTCGCCCAGCATATCTGCAAAGACAGCCTGGTTATGAAAGCCTACGCCGAGCCAGAATGCCAGTCCGATCACTGCCGCCTTGCGGTAGTCGATACCGTCCTGAACCACCATTTTCATGCCCTGGACGAAAACCAGCGCCATTGACACGGCCAGGTAAGCCGCGACGACGGGTCCGGGGATGGCCAGCAGGACTGCCGTAAGCTTGGGCAGGAATGCCAGTAACAACAGGATTAACCCGATGCATGCCCCGAGCCTGCGGGCAGCCACCCCGGTGTGCCGGATAAAGGAATTGCCTGCCGCATCGCTTTTAACCGGTATTGTACCGGTGAGGCCGGCAAGGAGGTCGCCCAAGCCGTTGGCCGCAAGTCCTTCCTGTATTGCGCGGAAATCGATGGAATGGGGAGTGCGCCGGGATGCCCTCTGGACTTCAACCCCGGCATTGATATCCCCCATGGTGTTGGCCAGGGAGACAAACAGGAATGCCGGTAAAAGTATCCAGAAATCAGCGCCGAGATTCAGGCTGAACTGCGGTCTCCCGGCCGCGGGAATGTCCACCCAGGGAGCATCCAGCACCATGCCGCCCTGGTACATGCCGAAATACGCGGCGGCCGCACAACCTGCAACCAGCGCGATAACCGGCGCCCAGAGACCCGGTACGCCTTTTGCGCCGAATACCAGCGCCACCAGCACGAGCAGGGTTATAGCCGCGATACCCGGCGCAGCCATGGGAGATGCGCCTTCGGGCGCGTGCGTCAGCATGTCAAAAGCGACGGGCATGACCGCGAACGCGATCAGCATCAGCACCATGCCGGATACCACCGGCGTGATCACGCGGCGCAGCCACGACAGCTTCGATGACAGCAGCAACTGGAACAGCGCCGACACGATAACCAGGTTCATCATGAGCGCAATCCCCCCTGCAGACAGGGCCAGGATACAGACCGCGATGGAGGTGGCTGCGCTCGTTGATATGAGCACGTGGCCGGCGCCGATGAATCCTGTTCGGAAGGATTGTATCAGCGTTATGAACCCGCAAACCAGCAACGCGGCGAAGATCGACCAGGACAGGTACTCCGCGTCCAGGCCGGCTGCCCGGACTATAATGACCGGCACCAGCACCACTGTCGGAAAGACCAGCAGGGCCGCCTGGATTCCCAGGCCGAGGCTGAGGGGATAAGGAGATTGTTCGTCGGGTTCGTAGCGTATTTCTGCCGGGCTGGATATATCGTGTATATGCATTGTTCTCACTCCGCAGTGATTGCCTGCTGCCGCAGCGGCTGTCGTGATGCCCGGGCCGGATGTCAAACCTGTCCCGGGTTGTGATACTTGTATAGCGGTCGTTCTTGTTGTGGTTGGCGGAACGCAGGTTCCTCGCATTTTTGTTCCAGGAACCGTCCCGAATCACGCGCTGGCTGCGCCTTGGCCTGCTCCCTTGTTGAAATTGATCTGGCTGAATATTGTTTCTCTCAACCCCCATTCCTGAGAATCAGATCTTCTTCGCGCTGCCCGCATCTTTCAAGATGGCATTTGCCGTGTGGCGGCTTTTCAAATTATGCGGTACCAGCAGAATTTTGC
>VYCZ01000275.1 GCA_009843675.1 Gammaproteobacteria bacterium
CTCGCGAATGCATGGGAATATGATGCCTGGCTTACCTACGGCCGCTCCACCCTGGTTGCCGGCCCGGCGCCTGTCCCGGCCCAATCGCAGGGGCTGGAGGAAATCATCGTGACCGGCTCCCGTATCGGGCGGGACGCGGCCGATTACGTGGGGCCGATGTCCGTGATAGACAGCGCAGATATCGAGCGTACCCCGAACTACAGCGTGCAGGACATGCTGCTGAAGCTGCCCTCCATCGGCCTGCAGGGCATCTCCAGGAACAATGCATCGGGCGGGCGGGGCGCGCATTTATCCGGCATTCACCAGTTGACTCCTGAACGGACCCTGGTGCTGCTCAACGGCCGCCGCATGGTGCATACCATCAGCAGTTCACTCGCGATCGGGGTCGATTTGCAGTCCTTCCCCGTCAACCTGATAGACAGCATCGAGGTGCTGGCGGACGGGGCCTCCGCCATCTACGGATCGGACGCGGTTGCCGGCGTCATCAACGTCAGGACCAGGCGTTTTGAGGGTGTCGAGCTGAGTGCCGGTTTCGGGACGCCCGAAGACCCGGGCGGCGACTCCTACAACCCAGGGTTCATTGCCGGCCGCACCGGGGAACGGGGCCACATCACCCTGGCGGCGACCATTGTGGATACCGGCAACGTGGACGCCCAGCAGCGTGACTGGTCGCAAATACCCATCCTGGGACAACTGGACAGCGGCGACGGCGCGATCCTGACCCTGATGGGCAGCGGCATACCGCCCGAGGGCCGGCAGCCGGATGCCGGCATTATTTTCAAGCCGGACCCGGTCAGCGGCGCCAGTTTTCAGCCCTATGACACCTTTGGCACCAGCGGCCTGAACGGGTCCGCGGGAGACGGCAGTCTCCAATCCATCCTGGACACCGGCCATCGTTTCAACTACTCCAATATCGAGGGGGGCGGCCCTTCGCTGGTAAGCGGTTCCCGCGTGGTCAACGGCGCCATTACCGGGGAGTTGGAACTGGACCGCGCCGTGCTGTTCTACGAGTTGCTGGGCATGCACCGGGAAGGAACGCTGAGATACACTCCCATGCCCATAGCGGATGCCCTGGGACGGTTTACCGACCTGCTGCAGGTGCCGTTCAGCAATCCCCACGTCCCGGCAGATGCCGTGCCGGTCATTCGCGCCGCAACAGGGCCTGATGCGGACCGCTTCCAGATGTGGTGGCGCGCTGCGGACCTGCGCCCGCGCCTGTACAACTACGACAGCGACACCATGAAAATCACAGCGGGTTTGCGGGGAAAACTGCCGTGGCTCGCGAATGCATGGGAATATGATGCCTGGCTTACCTACGGCCGCTCCACCCTGGACGAAGTAACCCGCAACCAGGTAAACGTCGCCAGGTTGCAGACCGCCCTGGACCCGGTTGCCTGCGCGCAGGACCCTGCCTGCCCGAAGGACGCCCGCGGTAACCCTACCCTGGACATTTTCGGCCGCGGGACGAAGAGCCGGGAAGAGATCGATTACGTGCTGTTCACCGACGAGGAAGCCACCCGTTACGAGTTCTGGCACCTGGCCGGCTCCCTGACCGGCGAGTTATGGTCGTTGCCCGGCGGCCCCATCGGCGTGGCGGCCGGCCTGGAGTGGCGCCATGAAGAAGGCAACGTGCATGTCTCCGAGCTCGTCCAGCTCGGCCACAGCGCCGACAGGTATGCGGAACCGACTCAAGGCGATTTTTCCGTGTGGGAAGCCTTTGCGGAATTCCACGCGCCGCTGCTCGCCGGCCGCAGTTTTGCCCATGAATTGTCCCTGGATGCTGCAGTGCGTTATTCCGAGTATAACCATGTCGGCTCCGAAGCGACTTTCAAGCTGGCCCTGCACTGGGCGCCGGTTCACGATGTCCATTTGCGCGGGGTCTTTGCCACCGGTTTCCGGGCGCCCAATATCCTGGAGTCCTTCGGGGGTATCGTGGATACCTACCCGACCGTGGCCGACCCCTGCAACAGCGCGGCCGACCTCTACCGGAACAATGCCACGGTGCGCGCCAACTGCACGCGCCAGGGGATCCCCGCCGGTTACGTACAGAATGCCTCCCAATTGAAGATTTCCGCGGGCGGCAACCCGGCACTCGAACCGGAAACCTCCGACAGTTTCTCCGTGGGCCTGGCGTGGACGCCGGATGCGATTGAGAATCTCTCGCTTACCGTCGACTATTACGACGTGCGGGTGGACAAGGCCATCAATACTCCCGACCCGGTGGACGTGATCCTTACCTGCTATACCACGCCGAACCTCGCGGCGCCGGAGTGCGCCCGCGTCGGACGCGGGCCATCGGGCACGATTATCCGGTTCGACCTGCTCAACGAAAACCTGGCCCGCCTGGAGACTTCCGGTATCGATCTTAATGCGTCCTGGTCCCTGTCAACCGACTTCGGCGATATCAGCTTCAACGGCAACGTCAACTGGCTCAACGAATACGTGGAGACGACCGGTTCCGGCGCCGTCAGCAACCGCACCGACATGGTGGCGGGCAATATTGCCGACTGGGCCGGTTACCCGGAGTGGCGCGCCAACCTGTCCCTGTCGTTGAGCCGGAACAACTGGACCCTCGGCGGTTCCTGGCGCTACCTGGACGCCATGGACATCTTCGACACCATCCAATTCGATAATATTCACACCACCGTGGACGCAATCAACTACTTTGACCTGTTCGGCAACTACCGCGGCAACACCTTCAACATCACGCTGGGCGCGGAGAACATCACCAACGAAACACCGCCCTACGTGCCGGACGTGTCCGACAACACCTCGTCAATCTACGACTACCTGGGGCGGTTTTATTACGTCCGATTGAAACTCGGGTTTTAGGCAAACTTAAATTGACTAATTTTGGGGACACAATACTTAATTCAATACCACAATTCTGATAGTCCGTCATTCCCGCGCAGGCGGGAATCCAGTGGAAAAACACTCCTTATATCATGCATGAAAACCACAACCTGTACGCCCGTTTCCATGAAGTATTCAAGCAACGATTAAACCAGACATTGCTGGTAACGGACGCCGGTGACGAATACCGCTACGCCGATATGGAGAGCGAATCCGCGCGGCTGGCCCGGTTCCTGGCGGCGACCGGAGTTGTGCCCGGCGACCGCATCTCCGTGCAGGTGGCCAAGACGCCGCAGGCGCTCTGCCTGTACCTCGCCTGCCTGCGGGGCGGCTTCGTGTTCCACCCCCTGAATACGGGTTACAAAGCCGGTGAACTCGAATACTTTTTTGCCGACGCCGAACCCGCCGTGGTGGTCTGCGACAGCGCGAACCTGGACATGATCGGACCGCTGGTGAAACAACTGTCCATCCCGCGCCTGTTTACCCTGAACGGGGACGGTTCAGGCACGCTGGCGGAGCGGTCGCGGGATACGGACGATGACCCCGTCATTGTGCACCGGAACAAACACGACATGGCGGCCCTGCTCTATTCTTCCGGCACGACGGGCAAACCCAAGGGTATTGTCCTGACCCATAATAACCTTTACGCAAGCGCCCGCACCCTGGTCCAGGCGTGGGGTTTTACGGAGGATGACATCCTGCTGCACGCCCTACCCATCTATCACGTCCATGGACTGTTCGTAGCCCTGGGTTGTGTCCTGATGAGCGGCGGCGCCATGCGCTGGATGCCGGCATTCGATACCGGGAAGGCGATCGATCTCCTGCCCCAATGCACGGCCATGATGGGCGTACCCACCTATTACACCCGCCTGCTGGCCAGTGAGGGTTTCACC
>VYCZ01000001.1:0-1566 GCA_009843675.1 Gammaproteobacteria bacterium
ATCCAGCGGCTGGCCGACACTGTCGAACCAGACCAGGCCGGCGATGGCCGCCGCGGCCGCCGGGCAGGGCAGCCCCTGGAAGTAGCGTTTGTCGGCGCTGCCGGCCTGGGTATTGAACCTGGCCAGGCGCAATGCCGCCGCGGCCGCGTAAATAAAAGCGGCCAGCCAGCCCAGTTTGCCCAGGCCCTGCAACGACCATTGATATACCACCAGGGCAGGAGCCAGCCCGAACGACACCATGTCCGACAGGCTGTCATACTGAACGCCGAAATCGGTTTCCGTCTTCGTCATCCTGGCGATGCGGCCATCCATCCCGTCCAGGATCATCGCCACGAACACGGCGATGGCGGCAGGCTCATAGCGTGCATTGAACGCGGCGACGATCGCGTAAAATCCGGCAAACAGCGCCGATGTCGTGAACAGGTTCGGCAGGAGGTATATGCCCCTGCGGCGTTTGGTCATAAAAGTCTCAGTTCTTTGTCTGATCGACCAGCTTGTTCTCCCTGATCCACGGCATCATCGAGCGCAGTCTTTCACCTACCTGCTCGATCTGGTGCTGCTTGCTGATTCTGCGCATCGCTTTCATCTTCGGCGCGCCGGTCTGGTTTTCCATGATGAACTCCCTGGCAAAATCCCCAGTCTGGATTTCCTGCAGGATTTCTTTCATCACTTTTTTCGACTCGCTACCGATAACCCTCGGCCCGCGGGTAAAATCGCCGTATTCCGCGGTATTGGAGATGGAATAACGCATATTCGCGATTCCCCCTTCATAGATCAGGTCGACAATCAGCTTGGTCTCGTGCAGGCACTCGAAATAAGCCATTTCCGGCGCGTACCCTGCCTCTACCAGTGTTTCAAATCCGGCCTGGATCAGCGCGGTTATGCCCCCGCACAGTACCGTCTGCTCGCCGAACAGGTCCGTCTCCGTCTCTTCCCGGAAATTGGTTTCAATCACGCCGGCGCGCCCGCCGCCGTTGGCGCTGGCGTATGCCAGCGCGATATCCCTGGCCTGGCCGGAGGCATCCTGGTGCACGGCAATCAGGGTAGGCACGCCGCCGCCTTCCACGTAGGTGGAACGGACCAGGTGTCCGGGACCTTTCGGCGCGATCATGATCACGTCCATGTCGGCGCGCGGCTCAATCTGGCGGAAATGGATGTTGAACCCATGGGCAAAGGCCAGCGCTGCGCCGTCCCTGATATGGGGGGCAACCTGTGCCCGGTACAACGCGGCCTGGTGCTCGTCGGGGGCCAGCATCATCACCACGTCCGCCCAGCCGACCGCCTCCTCGATACCCTTCACGGTGAGGCCTGCCCCCTGCGCCTTGGCTGCGGATGAGGAACCCTGGCGCAGACCGACACATACTTCCACGCCGGAGTCGTTCAGGTTGTTGGAATGGGCGTGGCCCTGGGATCCGTATCCTATAACGGCCACTTTTTTGCTTTTGATTACGGACAGGTCCGCGTCTTTGTCATAATAAATATTCATCGTTATTACCCTGATTAAACTCTAATGGCTTTTTCTCCGCGGGCGATGCCGGAAACGCCGGTGCGGACGGTCTCCAGTAT
>VYCZ01000001.1:1576-3745 GCA_009843675.1 Gammaproteobacteria bacterium
GTTTGTCGCCGTTGCCGGTGATCTCTATCGTGTAGGAAATCTCATTCACGTCGATGATTCGCCCCCTGAAAATGTCGCTCAAACGCATCAGTTCCTCCCTGGAGGAGTCGGCAGCCCTGACTTTGACCAGCATCAATTCCCTTTCTATATGCTCACTCTCATTCAAATCCACGACTTTTATCACATCCACCAGTTTGTTCAGGTGCTTGGTGATCTGTTCGATAATCGCATCGGAACCGGACGTGACGATGGTCATGCGGGAAACGGTGGGATCTTCCGTGGCCGCCACGGTAAGCGACTCGATATTGAAGCCCCGGGCGGAAAACAGGCCGGAAATTCTCGACAAAGCCCCGGCCTCGTTCTCGACCAGGAGGGACAGGATATGGCGCATCAGGCCAGTTCCCGCTCTTCCGAACCGGGCGCCAGGTGCATTTCATGCTGCCCCTTGCCCGCGGCTATCATCGGATATACGTTCTCGGTCTGATCGGTAATGAAGTCCATCAATACCAGCCGGTCTTCCATTGCCAGCGCTTCCTTAAGCGCCGGTTCTACATCAACGGCTTTCTCGATACACATCCCCACATGGCCGAAACTCTCCGCCAGTTTGACAAAATCCGGCAAGGCATCCATGTAGGAATGGGAATAGCGTTTCTCGTAGAAGAACTCCTGCCATTGCCTTACCATGCCCATGTAGCGATTGTTGAGATTGATGATCTTGATCGGGGTATCGTACTGCAGGCAGGTTGAAAGCTCCTGTATGCACATGACCAGGCTGGCTTCGCCGGTGATGCAGACCACCGTTTCATCCGGGTAGGCGATTTTGGCCCCCATCGCCGCCGGCAAGCCGAACCCCATGGTGCCGAGACCGCCTGAATTCAACCAGCGCCGCGGCTTGTCGAATTTATAGAACTGGGCGGCCCACATCTGGTGCTGGCCGACGTCGGAAGACACATAAGCATCGCCGCCGGTCAGTTCATACAGGAGTTCGATGACCCGTTGCGGTTTGATCAGGCTGGAGTCCCTGTCGAAACGCAGGCAATCCATGGACTGCCAGTCCTTGATCCGGCGCCACCAGTCGCCGATGTCGGGCCGTTCCCTGATGCTTTTCAACCCGTCATTGATATCCTGCAGCACATGCTTGACGTCACCGACTATAGGGACATCCACGGGCACATTCTTGGCAATGGAGGACGGGTCGACGTCGATGTGGATGATCCTTGCATGGGGGCAGAATTTCTCCAGGTCCCCGGTGACGCGGTCATCGAAGCGCGCGCCGATGGCGATCAGCACGTCGCACTGGTGCATCGCCATATTGGCTTCATAGGTGCCGTGCATTCCCAGCATGCCGATAAATTGCGGGTCCGTAGCCGGGTATGCTCCCAAGCCCATCAGGGTGTTGGTGATGGGAAACCCCAGGGAGCGGGTGAATTCGGTCAACTCAGCGTCGGCGTCGGACAGGATAACGCCGCCGCCGGTGTAGATCATCGGTTTACGCGCCTCCAGCATCAGGTTGATTGCCCGCTTGATCTGCCCCGGATGGCCTTTCACGGTGGGCCGGTAGGATCGCATGTCGATCGTTTCCGGGTACTCGTAAGCGCAGGTATTTGCCGTGACGTCCTTGGGAATGTCCACCACAACAGGACCGGGACGGCCGGTGCAGGCGACGAAAAACGCCTTCTTCATGATGCCGGCCAGGTCTTTCACGTCACTGACGAGGAAATTGTGTTTTACGCAGGGCCGGGAAATGCCGATGGCATCGACCTCCTGGAAGGCATCGTTACCGATATAGGAAGTGGCAACCTGGCCGCTGAAGACGACCAGGGGGATGGAGTCCATGTACGCCGTTGCAATACCGGTAATGGCATTGGTGATACCCGGACCGGAGGTGACCAGCACCACGCCGGGACGGCCCGTAGCCCGGGCATAGCCGTCCGCCGCGTGCGCCGCGCCCTGCTCGTGGCGAACCAGGATATGTTCCACCTCGGTCTGCTTGTACAGTTCGTCGTAAATGTGCAATACGGCGCCGCCGGGATAGCCGAAAACATGTTTTACCCCTTCATCTTTCAGGGCCCTGACGAAGATCTCGGCCCCGCGCAGTATCGGTTTTGTTTTTCCCACCGGTTGATTCCACAGGTTGATTAACAACAAGACATGGTAACTTACTGATAT
>VYCZ01000229.1:0-949 GCA_009843675.1 Gammaproteobacteria bacterium
GTGGTACGACGCCAATATCTCGATCCCCGGCTGCGACAAGAACATGCCCGGCTGCATCATGGCCATGGGCCGCCTTAACCGGCCTTCCCTCATGATCTACGGCGGCACCATCAAGCCCGGATACCACAACGGCGACAAGGTGGACATCATTTCCGCGTTCCAGAGCTATGGTGAATTCATCTCCGGACGGATTGACGACAGGAACCGCAGCGCCATCGTACGTTCCGCATGTCCCGGACCGGGCGCCTGCGGCGGCATGTACACGGCCAATACCATGGCTTCCGCGATAGAGGCGCTGGGCATGTCGTTACCCTACAGTTCCTCGACGCCCGCGGTCGACCCGCAGAAACTGGAGGAATGCCTGCAGGCCGGCGCGGCAATAAAGAACCTGCTGGAGCTGGACCTGAAACCCAGGGACATCATGACGCGCGCCGCGTTTGAGAACGCCATGGTTGTCGTCACCGCGCTCGGCGGTTCCACTAACGCAGTGCTGCACCTGATCGCCATGGCCCGCTCCGTCGACGTGGCGCTGGACATCGACGATTTCCAGGCCGTCAGCGACCGCACCCCGTACCTGGCGGACCTGAAACCCAGCGGCCGTTACGTGATGGAGGACCTGCACAAGGTCGGCGGGGTGCCTGCGGTCATGAAGTTCCTGCTGGAAAACGGCATGCTCGAAGGCGATTGCGTGACAGTCACGGGCAAGACCATTGCCGAGAACCTGGCCGACCTGCCGGGGCTGAGTAAAGGGCAGGATGTACTGCGCCCGTTGGACAAGCCCTTCAAAAGCAACGGGCACATCCGCATCCTGAAGGGCAACCTGGCGCCGGGCGGAGCGGTGGCAAAGATCACCGGCAAGGAAGGCGAGGTCTTCAGCGGACCCGCCAGGGTATTCGACTCGGAAGAAAACATGCTTGCGGCGCTGGAACAGGACCAAATCGGGAAAGGC
>VYCZ01000229.1:959-3738 GCA_009843675.1 Gammaproteobacteria bacterium
GACCCAAGGGGGGGCCCGGCATGCCGGAAATGCTGACACCGACCTCCGCTCTCATGGGCGCCGGTCTGGGGAATGACGTCGCCATGATCACCGATGGCCGCTTTTCCGGCGGTTCCCATGGTTTTATCATCGGACACGTGGTGCCGGAAGCCCAGGAAGGCGGCCCCATTGCGCTGGTCAAGACCGGGGATACGATTACCATCAATGCCAAAACCAACCAGATAAACGTGGACCTCACCAATGAAGAACTGGCGCAGCGCAAAGCGGACTGGGTAATGCCTCAATACAAGGCAGCCCGCGGCACCTTGTACAAATATATCCGCAGCGTGAAGTCCGCGTCGCTCGGCTGCGTGACCGATGAATAATCAAAGTTATCACATGTCGGTGGAAGATTTCCGGCGTCACGGCAAGGAGATGATTGACTGGATAGCCGACTACTATGAAAGAGTGGACCAGTATCCGGTCCAGTCACAGGTGAAGCCCGGCGAAATCGGGGACTCTCTTCCCGATGCCCCGCCCTCCCAGGGCGAGGGGTTCGCGGCAATACTGCGCGATATCGATGAGAAGATCCTGCCCGGCGTCACCCACTGGCAGTCCCCCCACTTCCATGCCTACTTTCCGGCCAATACCTCGGGCCCGGCCATACTGGGCGACCTGCTGTCCTCCGGTCTCGGCGTACAGGGCATGTTATGGTCCACCAGTCCCGCCTGCACAGAGGTTGAAACCCGGGTGCTGGACTGGCTGGCGGACCTGCTGGGGTTGCCGGACAGGTACCGTTCAACGGCCAGCGGCGGCGGCGTGATCCAGGACACTGCTTCCAGCGCCATCCTGTGCGCCCTGATCGCGGCGCGGGAGCGGGACTCCGGCCTGCGCACCAACCGGGACGGCTGCGACGGCAGGCAGGTGGCGTATTGCTCGACCCAGACCCATTCCTCCCTGGAAAAGGCCATGGGCATCGCCGGCCTGGGGCGCGCCAACCTGCGGCAGATTGAAACAGATGAGCGCTTTGCCCTGGACGCAGGCAAACTGGCGGCTCAGATCAAGGCCGACAAGGCCGCCGGGCTGCGGCCCATATTCGCCTGCGCCACCCTGGGCACCACCTCATCCAACGCGCTTGACCCGATAGCGGATATCGGCAGGATTTGCGCCGCAGAAGGCCTGTGGTTCCATGTGGACGCGGCCATGTCCGGCACCGCGGTTATCTGCCCTGAATACCAATACCTGCATGACGGTATCGAATATACCGACAGTTACAGCTTCAATCCGCACAAATGGATGTTCACCAACTTCGATTGCTCCTGCTTCTGGGTGGCCGACCGGGCTGCGCTGATCAATGCCCTGTCCATCCTGCCTGAATACCTGTTGAACGAAGCCACGGCGAGCGGCGCGGTGTTCGATTACCGGGACTGGCAGGTGCCGCTGGGGCGCCGCTTCCGGGCGCTCAAGCTCTGGTTCGTACTGCGTTACTACGGCGTAGAAGGGTTGCAATACCATATCCGCCGGCATATCGAACTGACCCGGCAACTGGTTGAATGGATCGAAGCCGATGAACAGTTCGAGATCGCCGCGCCGGCGCCGTTCAACCTGGTGTGTTTCCGCCACCGGGGCAGCGACGAACTGAACAAGCGGATCATGGATGAACTGAATGACAGCGGCGAAATTTTTCTCACCCACACGAAGCTGAACGGCCGCCTCGTGCTGCGCATCTGTATCGGCCAGTCCCGTACCGAGTTCGAGCACATCGAACAGGCCTGGCGCTTGATCAGTGAAACGGCCGCCCGGATGCGCTGACAGCATGCTTAATGAAAGGTAATAGTGTATATGATGAAATATACGCCTGGGTGCGCCGGGTCCCGGAAGGAAAGGTCGCCACCTACGGCCAGGTAGCCGGACTGGTCGGGAGATGTTCGGCCAGGCAGGTGGGTTATGCCATGGCCGCCCTGCAGGATGGCGCCGGGGTCCCCTGGCACAGGATCATCAACGCCCAGGGGCGAATCAGCCTGCGCACCGGTTCCGACGGGCACAGGTTGCAACGGATACTCCTGGAAGCTGAAGGCATTGATTTCGCGGCGGACGGCAGCATTGACCTGACGCAATACCGCTGGGCCGAAATAGTCGGCTGACCCTGTTTTTCAACAGGATGAAACATGTTACGCTGTAATTCGTCAACAGGCCGCGTTCCGGCTTGTACAGGTTTGAAGCTCGACACACTATCAATACACCTCAAGGGGATTTATTCATGCGCAGAGTAATCAGTTTCCTGTTGTTAACAATTGTCTTTTCCGGATGCGCCGAAAATGGCCCGGACCCGCTGGATGCTGCTGTCTCGGGTGCGCACCGTGATGCGAAAAACGTCGCCAGGGACGTTTACCGCCATCCCGGAGAGACCCTGACGTTCTTCGGCATCAAGCCGGATATGGAGGTGCTGGAAATCCTGCCCGGCGCGGGCTGGTACACGGAGATACTGGCACCGTACCTGCGGGATGACGGCCTGCTTGCAGTCGCCAGTTTTGGCCCCGATCATTCCGCCGAGTTCCTGCGCAACCTGCACAACGGGCTGGTGGGAAAATTTGACGGCGATCCGGAGAACTACGGCAAGGTCGTGGTCGGCGTGTTCCAGGGAGAGGGTTACCTCGAGGGGTTCGAGGATGAAAGTTTCGACATGGTGGTGACATTCCGCAACACCCATAACTGGATCCGTTTCGGCGGCGTGGAGGACGTGTGCCAGGCAATGTACCGGGTATTGAAACCCGGCGGCATCCTGGGCGTGGTCCAGCAC
>VYCZ01000228.1 GCA_009843675.1 Gammaproteobacteria bacterium
CTCCATGAGTGTCGATATCCGCGAAGGCAGCCTGGAGGCCCCGACCCGCCATCCCATTGAGTGGAAACAGCCGGACTACTACGACCGGGAGGCGCTGAACGCGGAACTGGAGCGCGTCTTTGACATCTGCCATGGCTGCCGCCGCTGTGTCAGCCTGTGCAATGCATTTCCCACCCTGTTCGACCTGGTCGATGAGTCGGACACCATGGAGGTGGACGGCGTGGCAAAGGAGGATTACGGCAAGGTCGTTGAACACTGCTACCTGTGCGATCTCTGCTACATGACCAAGTGCCCCTACGTGCCTCCCCACGAGTGGAACGTCGATTTCCCGCACCTCATGCTGCGCGCCAAGGCCGTGAACTTCAGGGAGGGAGGGACGAAATGGCGCGACAGGGTATTGACTTCGACAAAGACCGTCGGCAACCTGGCCGGCATCCCCGTTGTTGCCCAGGTGGCGAACGCGGCGAATAAAACCCGGCCGCTGCGCAAGCTACTGGAAAAAACCGCGGGCATCCATGCCGATGCGCCCTTGCCGGAGTTCCATTCCAGACCGTTCCGGAGCAGGGTGAAGGGCAGGCAGCCGGCGCCGCTCACGGCTCAGGCGGCCGGCCGCACCACCGGCAAGGCGGCCCTGTTCGTCACCTGTTACTGCAACCGGAATACGCCCGGGGTGGCGCAGGACCTGGTCGCCGTGTTCGAGCATAACGGCATACCGGTCACCCTGGCGCAAAAGGAAGAATGCTGCGGCATGCCGAAGCTGGAACTGGGCGATCTCGAAGCGGTGGAGCGGGCCAAAAACGTCAACGTGCCCCAACTCGCGGCGCTGGTGGAGCAGGGCTGGGACATCGTCGCGCCCATCCCTTCCTGCGTATTGATGTTCAAGCAGGAGCTTCCATTGATGTTTCCCGGTGATGAAGCAGTGGAGAAGGTTCGGCAGGCGTTTTACGACCCGTTCGAATACCTCATGCTGCGCCACAGGGAAGGGAAGCTGAATACGGATTTCAGGCATTCCCTGGGTAAAGTCGTCTATCACGCGCCCTGCCACCAGCGGGTGCAGAATATCGGCCTGAAGACCCGCGATATGCTGGCGCTGGTCCCGGATACGGAGATCGATGTGATCGAACGCTGCTCGGGCCACGACGGCACCTACGCGGTCAAGGCCGAAAGCTACGACATATCGACAAAAATATGCCGCCCGGTGGTGAACAAGGTGAAGCAGGCCGAAGCGGACCATTATGTCAGCGATTGCCCCATGGCGGGCGCGCAAATTGAAAACGGCATGGGGGATGCTGATCCGGGCGCGGCGGAATCCGCTTTTTCCCTGCTGAAGGCTGCCTACGGTCTGTAAGCCATGCCGGAAAAACTGGGCAGAGAAGACCTCTACACGCTGGAAAAATACGCGGAAATCCGCAGCGATTTCCGGGCCGGCGTAATGGCGCACAAGAAGGCGCGGCGCCTGGCGCTGGGCGCCAATGCCAACCTGTATTTTGAAGACCGCCTCACCATCCAGTACCAGGTGCAGGAGATGCTGCGCATTGAGAAGATCTTCGAGCGCGACGCCATCGAAGAGGAACTGGCGGCCTACAACCCGCTGATCCCGGACGGGCACAACTGGAAGGCCACGTTCATGCTGGAATACGACGACCCCGCCGAACGCAGTGATATGCTGGCAAAGCTGGTCGGTGTAGAGGACTGCGTCTGGATGCGCGTCGGCGTCGGCCCGGTCATCACGCCGGTCTGTGACGAAGACCTGGAGCGCGCCACCCGGGACAAGACCTCATCCGTGCACTTCATGCGTTTTGAATTGTCGCCGGAGGGCATCGCTACGCTGAGGCAGGGCGCGGAAATCTCCGCAGGCATCAGCCATGCGGAGTACACCTGCCAGGTAGCGCCCATCCCGGCGGAGATACGGGAGTCACTTCTGGCTGATCTGGATTAATTTCGTCATTCCCGCGCAGGCGGGAATCCAGTATAATAAAGTGCCGCTTCCAGCGGCACATTGTTTAACTGGATGCCGGAGCCTGCCCCCGTGAAAACGGGGGTCAAGCCCGGCATGGCGAACCCGGGTTTTCACAGGATTTACGAGGGCACCCACTCTTGGCCAGCACCTACGCCGCCGCCGATATCGAAGTATTGACCGGTCTGGAACCGGTGCGCAAGCGGCCGGGCATGTACACCGACACTTCCCGGCCCAATCACATGGTGCAGGAAGTGGTGGACAACAGCGTCGATGAAGCCATCATCGGCCATGCAAACAAGGTCGAGGTCATCCTGCATAAGGACGACTCCGTCACGGTGACGGACAACGGCAGGGGCATGCCCGTGGACATACACCCGGGCGAGAAACTTCCGGGCGTGGAAGTCATCCTCACCCGCCTGCACGCGGGGGGCAAGTTCTCCGAGAAGAACTACCGGTTCTCGGGCGGACTGCACGGCGTAGGCGTGTCCGTGGTCAACGGCCTGTCGAAACACCTGGAGGTCTGGGTAAAGCGGGATGGGCACGAATACAATATGGCCTTTGCCGGCGGCAAGCCGGTCGGCCCGCTGGAGGTGGTAGGGGAGGTCGGTAAACGCAACACCGGCACGACTCTGCGCTTCTGGCCGGACCCGGCGTATTTCGATTCCGTCACGGTGGCAAGGGCGAAGCTGAAACACCTGCTGCGCGCCAAGGCGGTGTTGTGTCCCGGCCTCACTGTCACGCTCGATGATGAAGCCGCCGGCGAACAGGCGGAATGGCACTACGAGGACGGCATCAGCACTTATCTCTCCAGCATGCTGTCCGGCATCGAATTGTTGCCCGTGGAACCGTTTACCGGCCACATGCAGGGCAATGACGAGCAGGTGGACTGGGCGGTGCACTGGCTGCCGGAACCGGGCGACCTGATCACGGAGAGTTACGTTAACCTGGTGCCTACAACCCAGGGCGGCACCCACGTGAACGGCCTGCGCCAGGGACTGCTGGAAGCCTTCCGGGAATTCTGCGAGTCGCGCAACCTGCTGCCCCGCGGCGTCAAGCTGAGCGCGGAGGACGTCTGGGACCGCTGCTCCTACCTGCTCTCGGTGAAGATGGACAACCCCCAGTTCCTGGGCCAGACCAAGGAACGGCTGGCCTCGCGGGAATGCTCCACCTTCGTTTCCGGCGTGGTGCGCGATGCCCTGAGCCAGTGGCTGCACCAGCACGTGGAGACCGGCGAGCGCATCGCCGAACTGGCCATCCGCCATGCCCAGAACCGTCTGAAGGCGAGCAAGAACGTGGTGCGCAAGAAGGTCACCAGCGGCCCCGCGCTGCCAGGTAAGCTGGCGGACTGCGCCAGCCAGTCCACCAAAGACAGCGAGCTGTTCCTGGTGGAAGGGGATTCCGCCGGCGGTTCCGCCAAGCAGGCCCGGGACCGGGAATTCCAGGCGGTTATGCCGTTACGGGGCAAGATCCTCAACACCTGGGAGGTCGAGCCGGGCGAGGTGCTGTCCTCGAAGGAAGTCCACGACATCTCGGTGGCGCTGGGCGTGGACCCGGGTTCCGACGACCTGTCCCGGTTGCGCTATGGCCGCATCTGCATCCTGGCCGATGCGGATTCCGACGGCCTGCACATCGCTACCCTGCTGTGCGCGCTGTTCCTCAGGCATTTCCGCCCTCTGGTGCGCGCCGGCCACGTGTTCGTGGCCATGCCGCCGCTGTAACGCATCGACGTGGGCAAGGAGGTGTTCTACGCCCTGGACGATTCCG
>VYCZ01000344.1 GCA_009843675.1 Gammaproteobacteria bacterium
TCCTGCCCATCAGTGTGCTATACTTCGGCGCAGATAAAACCAAATCTTGAACACCTCAGCGCGGCCCTGCGCCAAATCGGTGTTGTCGTGGCGGCGACGGGTCTGGTCACTGGCGTATTTAACGCCGACCAGGTTTCGCTCAGCCTGGGGATCACGTTGGGCGGCCTGGCCTTGATCCGGGTCGCCAGCCTGGAGGAATGACATGAACACAACCCTCCCATGACGGCCAACTGGGAAAACAGGACGTTGTTCCACGGCGACAATCTGGATTTCATGCGTGCCATGAACTCCGCATCTGTTGACCTGATAGCCACCGATCCGCCTTTCAACAAGAGTCGGGATTTCCACGCGATGCCGGACAGCCTTGCTAAAGGCGCATCCTTTCAAGATCGGTGGTCATGGGAAAAGGATGTGCACCAAGACTGGGTAGATCAACTCACAGACGATCATCCTGCATTGATGGAAGCTATCGAATCGGCGATACATGCCCATTCCGACGGCATGGGCGCGTATATGTGCTTTATGGCCGTAAGATTGCTTGCCATGCGCCGCATACTCAAGCCTACGGGTTCCATTTACCTGCACTGCGATCCAACAGCCAGCCATTACCTGAAAGCCGTCATGGATGCGATATTCGGGCAAAGGAATTTCAGGAATCAAATTGTCTGGAAACGCACCACAAGCCGAAATGATGCAAAGCGATGGGGCGGAGTCCATGATGTCATACTGTTTTACTCGAAAAGTAGTTCATTTCTGTGGAACCAGGTGTTTCTGTCCCATGATCCGGCATACATAGACAAATTTTATCGCCATGAAGATGAGCGCGGAAGGTGGATGTCCGATGTAATTGAGCGCAGTCAGTCAATGGGGCCGCGCCCTAATTTAAGTTACGAGTTCAACGGCTACACCCCGAAATGGGGATGGCGCATGAAACGTGAAAAACTTGAAGCATTAGCGAGGGAGGGCAGAATATATTGGAGCAAAAACGGCAAGCCGAGGCTGAAGCGTTATCTGCATGAACAAAAAGGAGCGCCCGTACTGGATGTAATTACAGACATTCAACTCATATCACCGCACGCACAAGAGCGCACCGGATACCCGACTCAAAAGCCCATCAAACTATATGAGCGCATCATATCCGCATCCAGCAATGAAGGCGATATAGTCCTGGACCCGTTCGCGGGATGCGCTACGACTTGCGTAGCGGCTGAAAGGCTTAACAGGCAATGGATCGGCATAGATATTTGGGATGAGGCGCATGAGGTTGTAATTAAAAGGCTGCATGATGAGGTCGGTTTATTCGGTGAAGTCCATTACACAGGCCAGGTTCCAGTGCGTACGGATGACGGGCAAGCCGCCGCGCCTTATCTGCAAGTCAAACTGGCCGTAAAGGAACCGCCAGGGCGCAAGCTGAGCAGACAGGAAATGTATGAAGTGCTGTTATCTCACCAGGGTATCAAGTGCCAGGGTTGTGACCGCAAGTTTGATGACCCACGCTACCTGGAACTGGACCACAATGTCCCGCGTTCAGACGGCGGCATTAATCACATTACAAACCGGATATTACTTTGCGGGCCTTGTAACAGGCTGAAGTCCAATACCTACACCCTGTCCGGCTTGCGCCGGGAGAATGCCAAACGCGGCTATATGGCGAAATGAATTCAACGGCAAATTTAACATTCACAACAGGCCAAAAATTGTATAAAATTCCCATGGCCTTATACAGACTGAAGTTACCCTGCCAGGAGAAACATGATGCAACGTAACAGAATCCTTCCCAATGCGGTTTTTTTCACCCTGTTCTATGCGCTGGCGCTACCCGCTCAGGCTCAGGGGGTGCTGGAGGAAATAGTAGTGACTGCGCAGAAGCGCGAGCAGAATATCCAGGACGTGCCGATCTCGATCACCAGGATGTCCGGTCAGTGGCTCGAATCCAAGTTCGCGGGGGGGGGGGACGTCCTGGAGCTGGCCAGCACGGTGCCGGGACTGCACGTGGAGAGTTCCAACGGGCGTTTGTCCCCGCGCTTCTACATGCGCGGCTTGGGCAATGCCGATTTTACCGCGGCCGCATCGCAACCGGTGTCCATTGTGTTTGACGAAGTGCCCATGGAAAAGGCATCGCTCAAAGCATTTCCCATTTTCGACCTGGACGATATAGAGGTGATTCGCGGCCCCCAGGGCACCTTGTTCGGGCGCAACACCACGGCGGGCATCATCAAGTTCGATTCGCGCCGTCCCACAGAAGAGACGGAAGGCTATATAAAGGCTTCCGGCGGCAACCTGGGGACGATAAACGTGGAGGGGGCCGTCGGCGGCACCCTGGTGGAGAACACCTTGATGGGCCGGCTCTCGTTCATTACGCAGCATCGCTCGGACTGGGTCAATAATGCTTATACCGGCGAAGATGACGCCATGGGCGGGTTCGATATCTTTGCCGGGCGCGCCAAGTTGTTATGGACTCCCACAGATGATTTCAGCGCTCTGCTCCTGTACCAGCACCAGGACCAGGGCGGCAATTCCGCCTCGCTGTTCCGCGCCAATATTTTCGACAAGGGCAGCAACAAGCTTAACGATAATTACGACCGTAATACGGTCTGGTTCGACGGCGGCAACAATAACCCGGCGAAAATAAAAAGTTTCGGCGTGCCCCTGAAACTGGACTGGGACGTGGGCGACCATACGATTACCTCGATTACGTCCTATCAGGACATCTATGACCGCTTCGCCCGCGGCGATATCGACGGCGGGTATGGTTGTTTACTCAGCTTTGTTGGATTATGCCAGCCGGGACCTGCCGGGCCGCCCAGCACACCCTTTAACCCGGCCGCGTCACCTTTCACCGTTAACTTGGATACCGGCGGGGACCAGGAGGTAGAACAGATTACCCAGGAAATACGCGTCGCCAGCAACCTGGACGGTCCATTCAATTACCAGGTGGGCGCATTCTACTTTGAGGATGATCTCCTGAGCGTCTCCCAGAATCAGAGCGCTGGCGCGCCGGCATTTATCGTGGGGTCTATTTCCCAAATCGAGAACACGACCTGGGCCGTCTTCGGACAGGGTTCCTATAGCGTATCCGACCAGTTGACGCTGACCGCAGGGGTGCGTTATACGGACGACGAGAAGGATGCTCAGCATGAAAGACCCGCCGTCGAGGGGGTGCTTGATCCAATCAGCCTGGCGGATGATGAACTCAGTTGGGACGTGTCGCTCGCTTTTGCCGTCAGCGACGATGCACAAGTCTATGCCCGGGTGGCAACCGGTTTCCGGGCGCCCACCATACAGGACCGCCTGGAAGATGACCCCGTCGCGACCATCGCGGACTCGGAGACCATCATGTCTTATGAAATCGGCTACAAGGCGCTGTTCGACAAGGTCAGGCTGAACGTGGCGGGCTTCTATTACGAGGTCGACGACATGCAACTGGTTGCTGTAGGCGGCGACGCCAATGCCACGACGCTGCTGAACGCGAACGAGGGTGTCGGCTACGGTGTTGAGTTCGACGTTGATATTGCCCTGACCGAGAACATGGTCCTTTCCGGCGGTTTCGGTTATAACAAGACGGAACTCAATGACAAGGAACTGACCCTTCCGATACCGCCACATGGCTTGGTCACCAGCCGGGACCCGCTGGATGAAAACGGCAGGGCAATCATCGACGGCAACCCGTTCCAGCATGCGCCCAAGTGGACCGCGAACCTGCAACTGGACTACACCCATCCCC
>VYCZ01000085.1:0-1662 GCA_009843675.1 Gammaproteobacteria bacterium
TCCCATATTAAAGCAGCATCATGCGCAATACGATATTTTTTATTCTAATACACTGGTATTTAAATATTTTATAATGTTCATGATGCATATCGCCAACGTAAAGCTTGATTCAGGCGTTTCCGCCTCCTACAGGGAAGCAGGCTCAGGGAATCCCGTCAATGTTGTGCAGATTCACGGGCTGGGGACCGGGCACAACAATTTTGACCTGCTAACTCCCCAACTGTCGAAACGCCTGCACACTTACGATATCGACCTGCCCGGATATGGCGAGTCCGGATGCGGGCCGGGCGAGCGCGGTATTACCTATTTTGCCGACAGCGTCGCACAATTCATTGAGACCCTTGAACTTGCGCCGGTCCACGTTCATGGGACGTCGATGGGCGGGTGTGTCGCAATGGTGCTGGCCGGAAGGCGGCCGGAGCTAATCGACAGGCTGGTAATCACCTGTTCCTTCGCGAAATTTGATCGGGCAAGCCATGTTATCTTCAAAACCTGGAGAATGGCCGCTGCAGCAGGGGTTGAAGCCCTGGCCCTGGTCACCAGCCACCAGGGTTTCTCACGGGGCTTCTGGGACAGGCCCGAGAGCGAAAATACGGTGGATGCGTTTGTCTATGCACTGCAGGGCATGACGCCCATGGAATTTCTCCGCGATCTTACCTTGATAGAAAATGTCGATATCAGCGCCGACGTCGCAAGCATTCGTGCGCCGACCCTCCTGCTCGGCACCGATGAAGATATCATGACACCGATGCAATCGTCCCCGAGCGGACTCGGCATGACGGACCTGCACCGGTTGATTCCGAATTCGAAGCTGGACATGCTGGAGAACTGCGGTCACTTCATCTCCATCGAGCGTCCTGAGGAGACGGCCCGGGCGATTGCCGATTTTCTGCTTGGTGCGGAATGATGCGCCACTGTATTAAGGCAACAATTGGAGGGTCGGAATAAAGTCCTTGAATCACGACCATGTTTTATAGATGATAACAATACGGTAAAAAAACGGTTAAGTTCCCCATGGATAATATTTCAGTTTCCTGGAGTAAGACACGTTTCTATTTTCTTCTTCTCCTTTTCCTTTTCCTGGCGGGTTGTGATGCGCAACAGCCGGCAGATGAACCGGCATCAACTGCAACCTCGTCCGGTGGGGATAATACATATGTGGATGTCAGCAAGGAACCCTTATCGAAAGACGTGTTCGGCAAGGTTACGGCATTACCGGAAACACATCATCCACACTGGGTCTGGATTTACGATATTGCGGCAGCCTCGATGCCGGACGGGCGCGCCTCTCTGTATGACGGAGACACGGCCCGGCTGTTGGGAATGCTGAATACCGGTTACTCCTTCAACGCGCTGAACATACCGGGCCATTACCGGGAGGTCTATTCGGCTGAAACCTACTACGCCAGGACCACCCGTGGCGAGCGCACCGACGTCGTCAGCATTTATGACCCGTTCAAGTTACTGCCTGTAGCCGAAATAGAGATCCCCGCCAAACGCGTATCCACCCTGCCGAGGCTGGCGGATTCGGCGTTGACCGACGATGACCGCTTCATGGCTGTTTTCAACCTGACGCCGGCGGCCTCGCTGAGTATCGTGGATGTGGAGCAGCGCCGGTTTGCCGGAGAAGTCATGACCCCCGGTTGCGCAATGGCTTACGCA
>VYCZ01000085.1:1672-3693 GCA_009843675.1 Gammaproteobacteria bacterium
TTTTTTGCGCTGTGCAGCGACGGTGCGCTGCTGCTGATTGACCTTGCCGAAGACGGCACCCAGGCCGCGGCCCGCAGAAGCGAGCCTTTTTTCGACGCGCTCGAAGACCCGATCCTGGAGACCGGCGTACGGCGCGGCGATACCTGGTACTTCATGTCAGTGCTGGGAAAAGTTCACCCGGTTGAAATCTCCGCTGACGGGCCGGTCTTTTCCGATACATGGTGGTACCTGGATAAAGATGATAGGGAAGCAAACTGGCGTATCGGCGGGATGCAGGCTGTTACCCTGCATGAAGCCAGGCAACACCTCTACATATTGATGCACCAGGGTGACTTTTTTACCTACGAAAACCCCGGGCCGGAAATCTGGGTCTATGACCTGGCGACACAAACACGAATAGAAAAAATCAGGACCAGGCATTCCAGCATTTCAATAGCGGTCAGTCAGGATGACAACCCGCTGCTGTATACCATTACCGGGGATTTGAGCACCCTGGAGATCTACGATGCAAGCACCGGTGAATACCTGCGCTCGGCCGGCGAACTCGGCATCACGCCGTTTTTGATCGAGCCGGTGCCGTTGCCATAAATGGGGCTGGAACGATTGACAAGGTATCCTTTTTCAGAGACCGGGGACGGATTTAAATCCGTCCCCAATCGTCCGAAGATATTGAGGGTGAAAAAATGAGGTTTTTTGATCGCTGGTTTCAAGACAAAACCCGCTCCGTGGCGCGCCATACATCGCGCCGGAGCTTTTTACGTAAGGCCGGAGTCCTGCTGGTCGGCGCCGGCGCGGTACCCTTGCTGCCCGTTGCCAGGGCGAATACGGGGCCGGATGACAGTTCGATTTCCGGACCTGAAGGCGATCCGGGGAAATGCGAGTACTGGCGCAACTGCGGCATGGACGGTTTCCTCTGCACTTGCTGCGGCGGCAGCCATACCAGTTGCCCGCCCGGCACCGAAATGGCGCCCATGACCTGGGTAGGCACCTGCAAGCACCCCGCGGACGGGCGCGATTATATTATTGCCTACAATGATTGCTGCGGGAAAAGCACCTGTAATCGCTGCATGTGCAATCGCAACGAGGGCGACCTGCCGAATTATTTTCCGTCCAAGAGCAATGATATCAATTGGTGCATGGGCTCAAGCAACAACGTTTACCACTGTACGACTACCATCCTGCTGGGCCTGGCAGTCAGTTGACGGCGTGCTTGTTGAATGGGCGCTTCAATCAGTAACGACGAGATAGCGGCGCTGGTTCAACCGGACCGGGTGCATAAAAGGGTCTACACGGATCCGGCCCTATTCGACCTGGAAATGGAGCGTATCTGGGGCAATGCCTGGATATTCATCGGACACGAAAGCCAGGTGAAGTCCCCGGGAGATTTTTTTACCACCACCATCGGCAAGCAACCGGTTATCGTCACCCGGCACAGCGACAACCAGGTTTACGTCCTGTATAACCGTTGCGCCCACAAGGGCGCGCAGTTGATTGTAGCGCCCTGCGGTCATGCGCAGCAGTTACGCTGCGCATACCACGGTTATGTGTTCGATACTGCCGGCGCCCTGGTGCATGTGCCCAAGGGAGAAGGCTATCAGAACTCAGCTTTCAGTCGTGACAACCCGTCGACCGACATCCGCCGGGTTGCCAGGGTGGAGACTTATCGGGGTTTTATTTTTGCCAACCAGGCATTGCATGGACCCGATCTCGCAAGCTGGTTGGGGCCGGCCATCACTTCCTTCGATAATGCCGTAGACCGGTCACCCACCGGCGAGATCGAGATGACCGGCGGCGTGTTGCGATACATGCACGACGCCAACTGGAAGATATTGCTGGAAAACGTATCCGACAACATGCACCCTGCCGTCACCCACCAGTCCGCCTGGCAACCTGCAAAACAGGCGGCCCGGGAATTTCCTGATGATCAGAAGCCGTTGCCGCTGGCCATGCTGGAGCCCTTCGGTTCCAGTTACGAGTTTTTCGATACGATCGCCATGACAACCTGCGGCAACGGCCACACC
>VYCZ01000281.1 GCA_009843675.1 Gammaproteobacteria bacterium
GAGGACTTGGCGCAACCGGAACCCGTCATAGACGCCTGTTACAAGCTGGCGCCGGATATATCCTTGCACCTTGCCGAGATCGCCTTTATTCGCATCCTGCAGGGCCGTTTGGATGAGGCCGTGTCACTGTTAGATGAAGCCCAGGGAGAATCGCGCAACGTAAAACGAACCAGGATCGACCTGGCTGCCACCCGCGCGTTTGTCGCCACCTTGCGCGCGGACGACGAGGAGGCGATCCGCTCCATCCAGGCTGCCATTGACGAAGAGAAAGCGGGCACGCGCAAGCGCAACGTGTTTCCCGACGCGCGTGCGTTCGTGCTGTCCTTGTTGGCCCTGCTGCGATGTAACACCCCCGGCTGCCTGGCCCTGCTGGAACAACTCATGCGGGTCGGCCACCGAAAACAGGCCTGGCCGCACCTGGTGGAACTGGTCGCCCACGCCGCGGGCCTGAAAGACCTGCGGCGCTACCAGATGCCGGCGTTCGATAACGCGTCACTCTATACACTCTTGTACGGATTCCTGTACTGTTGGGTGGAGGAAACGGAAATGCTTGACGGGAACGTCCTGGCCCGCCTCGGTTACCGCGCCCGCCTGCATGGGTTCAAGTGGGTCGAAGCGGAGCGTCTGGAACTCACGCGCCGGCACAGCGTCGGCCGGCAAGCCGAAGAAGCCGCGGCAAAGTCAGTCGAACTGCATGCGGAAACCGGTACCGCGACCCTGGTATCCCTGGTTACACCAATGCCGGACTGGGAGTATCCGCTCAAGGAAATCGAGATGTTCGCCTTTGAAACCAGGACTAAGCGAAAGTCGGCGCCGAAACAAGCCGCGCCTGCCAGTCAACGGCGCCTGGTGTGGGATTTTTCCAATGACAGGTACCTGGGGGTTTCGGTTACGCCGCGTGAGCAGCGCGCCAACAAGAACGGCAGTTGGAGCAAGGGCCGGTCCGTGGCCATGAAACGACTGCAGGAGGACATGGGCACGATGGACTTCCTGCTGGAGCAGGACCGCGCTGCGATCGCGACGATCAAACGGGACACCTACGGCCGGCACGGGCATGACCAGTTCTACCTGCCCCCGGCCGGCCTGTACGCGCTGGCCGGCCACCCGTACATCTTCAACGCCGACGGCGGCCAGGTGGACCTGGCGCGCCGTGAGCCGGAGCTGTCGGTGGAAGAGCAGGCCGACGGCATGATACTGGCGCGCGTCGAACCTCATGGGCGGCACGGCGAGGACCCTGTCTATCACGTGCGGGTGGTCGGCAAGCGCCGCTGTGAGGTAACCCGGTTTACGCCCGGTCACCAGCGCCTGTTCGCTATTATCCCGCCGAAGGGACTGGCATTGCCGGCGCCGGCCAGGGCGCGCCTGCTGGACGCCGTCTCGGACCTGGCCACTGAAATACGGGTGCAAGGCGTTATCAGCGACAACGCGCCGGTGCAACAGGTAGACGCGGACTCGCAACCCTGGGTGAAACTGGAACCGAAAGGGGCCGGGCTGGTTGCGGAGCTGGTCGTGGAGCCGGTTCCCCGGACCGGGAACTACTTTGAGCCGGGCCGCGGCGGGACCACGATTTTCGCCAACTGCGACGGTGAAACGGTGCAGGCGCGCCGCGATCTCAAGGCCGAACGTGCGGCGGTTGAGGAATTGACCGCTGCCTGCCCGCTGCTGGCGGTGTTGCGGGGCAAACAGCGGTCGCTGACTTTGCCGGATCCTGTGGCCTGTCTTGAATTGCTGGAGCAGACGCAGGCTGCCGGCGCGCGTTGTCTGTGGCCTGGCGCTGAACCGCTGAAGATCGTGGCGCGCGCGGACACGGCGGCGCTCAAGTTATCCGTCAAGTCCGCCGCCGACTGGTTCCGGGCCTCCGGCCAGCTCAACATCGACGATGACCGGGTGCTCGACCTGCGCCAGCTGTTCGCGCTGCTGGACAAGAACCCCGGCGCGCGTTTCCTGGAACTCAAAGACGGCGAATTTATCGCATTGACAGACTCGTTCCGGCGCCAGCTTGACGACCTGCGCAGCTTGTCGGTTCCCGCCGGGGAAGGGTCAGTACGGCTGCATCCCCTGGCGGCCTTGTCCCTGCAGGACTTTGTGGAACAAACCCGGCTCGATGCAGCCAAGTCCTGGCGCGACCAATGCGCCAGGCTACGCGAGGCGCAGGCAGTCGAGGCCCGGACGCCCAGCACCCTGCAGGCCGAGTTGCGCCCCTACCAGCTGGAAGGCTTTCGCTGGCTTGCCCGCCTCAGCCATTGGGGCGCCGGCGCCTGCCTTGCCGATGACATGGGACTTGGCAAGACCGTTCAAACCCTTGCCTTGCTGTTGCAGCGCGCGCCGGACGGCCCGGCGCTGGTCGTCGCGCCCACGTCGGTCGTTGCCAACTGGATGGACGAAGCGCGCCGCTTCGCGCCGACCCTGGAGGTCATCCCGTACACCGGCGCTGCTGCCGCCCGCGCGCAGCTGCTGGACACTCTCGGCCCCTTCAACGTCGTAGTCACCAGTTACGGCGTGTTACACGCTGACGCCACCAGGCTGGCTGAAGTGGCATGGCACAGCGCCGTGCTGGATGAAGCCCAGGCCATCAGGAATCCGGCGACCAAACGCGCCCGCGCTGCCCGCACCCTCAAGGCAGATTTTCGACTGGTTACCACAGGCACACCGATCCAGAACAACCTGGTTGACCTGTATTCGCTGTTCGGCTTCATCAACCCGGGCATGCTGGGCCCGCTGGAACAATACCGGCGCAACTTTGCGCTGCCCATTGAAAAGGACGCCGACGCCGATGCACGGGCGCGTTTGCGCCGTGTCATCGCGCCGTTTGTGTTGCGCCGGCTGAAATCCGAAGTGCTGAACGACCTGCCGGCGCGCACCGAGATCATCCTGCACGTGGACATGTCCCGGGAGGAAGCGGCCTTGTACGAGGCGCTCCGGCAACGCGCCGTGGAAGACCTGGAGGCCCTGGCCGGCAAGCAGGTTGGCGAGGGCGAACACAAGCTGCAGGTACTGGCCCACCTGACGCGATTGCGTCTTGCCTGTTGCAACCCCAGGCTGGTGCGGGAAGCCGACGCGGCCGACACTATCCCCGCCAGCTCGAAACTGGAGACCTTTGCGGAAACGCTGGACGAACTGCTTGCCAACCGCCACAAGATCCTGGTTTTTTCACAATTCGTCAAACACCTGAAACTGGTTGAGGAGCGCCTGGCCGAAACCGGGGTTGCCTACCAATACCTGGATGGGGCTACCCCGGCCGGCGCGCGGGCAAAACGCATCGCCGCATTCCAGGCGGGGCAAGGGGACGTATTCCTGATCTCGCTGAAAGCAGGCGGCGTCGGCCTGAACCTGACCGCGGCCGATTACGTGATCCACATGGACCCCTGGTGGAACCCCGCGGCTGAAGACCAGGCGTCCGACCGCGCCCACCGTATTGGGCAGACCCGGCCGGTGACCATCTACCGGCTGGTCACAAAAGGCACGATTGAGGAACAGATTGTCGAGCTGCACCACCATAAACGCGACCTGGCCGACCGTCTCTTGGAAGGCGCGGACGCGCCGGCCCGGCTGAACGCTAAAGAATTGCTGAACCTGCTGCGCCAGCCGGCCACCTGATAATCACCGGCCCGGCAGGGGGCGAACAGGTGCTATTTTCATTAATCTCCACGATTTCTGAACCTGGACAACATCAATCCTTACTGTTCCCCATTG
>VYCZ01000368.1 GCA_009843675.1 Gammaproteobacteria bacterium
GGCCCCTGCAGCAGGTGGTCCACTGGAACCGCGATGAAGCGGAAAAGTTCAGGACGGACGAACAGGTCCGGTTTTACCTGGAAAGCCTGCGGCCTTTCGCCATGTACCGGAACAAAAGCGAACTCGGTGAGTGGGAAGATTTCGAGGAGCGACTCGGTGAATGGCAGGAAGCGTTTACCACTGACCGTACCAACCCCTCGGGCAAACTGCCTTAACAGGGTAGCAGGGAACGGGGACAGATTTTAAATCAGTCCCCTTTTCTCATACTGCGATAAGATGAGTGCCTTTCAGCACCGGGATGTTTAATTCTTGCGTAATTCCAAAAACACGATCAAACGCATACTCATTGCCAACCGGGGCGAAATTGCCATTCGGGTCATACGCGCGGCAAAAGAGATGGGTATCGGCACGGTCGGTATCTTCTCCGAGGAAGATCGCCTTGCCCTGCACCGTTTCAAGCCTGACCAGTCATACCAGGTAGGTATCGGTTCCGGGCCGGTGGAGGCGTACCTGGACGGCGCGGACATACTGCGCGCCGCCGTCGAGTCCGAGTGCGATGCGCTGCATCCGGGCTATGGCTTTTTATCAGAGAACGCCGATTTCGCCGAACAGTGTGAACGGCAGGGCATCAGTTTTATCGGCCCCAACCCGGACGTGCTGCGCGACCTGGGCAATAAGGTCGAGGCGCGTGAACTGGCCGTCAAGACCGGCCTTCCTGTGATGCCGGCATCCGGCCCGTTACCTGCGGACGAACGGGAAACGGAACAGATCGCCGGGGTAATCGGTCTTCCCTTGATGCTGAAGGCCAGTTGGGGCGGTGGCGGGCGCGGCATGAGGGTTATCAGGGATGTCAAGGGAATACATGATGTGGTGAAGCGCGCCCGTGAGGAAGCCAGGACTTCTTTCGGAAGTGACGAAGTGTTTTTTGAAAAGCTGGTCGAAGACGCGATGCATATCGAGGTGCAAATTCTCGCTGATCATCACGGCAATGTCGTCCATTTATATGAGCGAGACTGTTCATTGCAACGCCGGCATCAAAAAGTTATTGAGCGGGCGCCGGCCATTTACCTGCCGAAAAAAGTACGTGAGGATATCTGCCGGGCAGCCGTCAAGCTGGCCCGCAAGGCAGGTCTCGATAACGCGGCCACGGTTGAGTTTCTCTACAACAAGGCCGACAAGTCATTCTATTTTATCGAGGTCAACCCGAGAATCCAGGTTGAACACACGGTTACCGAAGAGATAACGGGCATCGATATCGTCAAGGCGCAAATCAGGATCGCGGAGGGCGAAAAAATCGGCAAATCCGGTTCGATAGTCCCGGCGCAATCCGCTATCCGCGTCTCCGGAACCGCCATTCAATGCCGGGTGACCGCCGAAGACCCGCACAATAACTTTATCCCGGATTACGGCAATATAATCGCCTACCGGAGTCCTTCCGGGCCGGGAATCCGTCTTGACGGCGGCACTGCGTATAACGGTGCCTGGATCTCCCGCGCCTATGACAGTCTGCTGGTGAAGGTCACCGCACGCGGCAGCGACGGTGAGGACAGCATCAACCGCATGAGACGGGCGTTGATGGAATTCCGCGTGCGCGGCGTGGCAACCAACCTGCCGTTTTTATTACAGCTTTTGACCCATCCGAAATTTCACTCGGGTGACTACAATACCCGCTTCATCGACGAGACTCCGGAACTGTTCGAAACTGCCGGAGGCCACGGCCAGGTAGAACGTTTGCTCAGGTTTATTGCCGATGTGATCGTAAACGGTAACGGGGATGTGAAGGATCGGCCGGTTCCGCTTTCCCTGCGTGAACCTGCGGCGCCGGCAGCCGTCGGCAAACTCCCGGCAAACGGGCCGAAGGCCATCTTTGATGAAACCGGGGCAAGAGGACTGGTGAACTGGATCTGGGAACAGAAGAAGCCTCTTGTCACGGACACTACATTTCGCGATGCGCACCAGTCGTTACTGGCGACCCGGCTCAGGACAAAGGATCTGATCGCAATTGCCCCTTATTACTCACACAACATGCCCGGACTGTTTTCCGTCGAGTCATGGGGCGGCGCCACGTTCGACGTGGCGCTCCGATTTCTGCATGAAGACCCCTGGCAGAGGCTCTTTGAACTCAGCGGCGCCATGCCCATCATCATGCAACAGATGTTGCTGCGGGCGTCGAATGCAGTCGGTTACAAGAGTTATCCGGATAACGTGGTCAGGTTTTTCATCCGTCAGGCCGCCGATGCGGGTATTGACGTGTTCAGGATATTCGACAGCCTCAACTGGCCGGAGAACATGCAGGTTGCCATTGACGCGGTCGGCGAAACGGGAAAAATTATAGAGGCGGCAATCTGTTACACCGGAGATATCCAGAACCCCGCAAAGCAAAAGTACAGCCTGGACTATTACCTGGACCTGGCGTGTAAATACCAGGACATGGGTATTCATATACTGGGCATAAAAGACATGGCGGGTTTGCTTAAGCCGGGAGCGGCGCGATTGTTGATTACGGCCTTGAAGCAGGAAATTGACCTGCCGGTTCATTTGCATACCCATGATACCAGCGGTATTTCCGCAGCAACCGTATTGGCCGCAGTGGAAGCGGGCGCGGATATCGTCGATGCCGCAATCGACAGCATGAGCGGTCTTACCTCACAACCGAATATGGGCGCAATAGTGGCAGCCCTGGAACATACCGATAAGAGCACCAACCTGGATTCGGAAGCTATCCGGGTTATCAGCAGTTACTGGGAAGAGGTGAGAGAACAGTACACCGCGTTCGAGCCCGCGATCCGATCGGGCGCCTCGGAGGTCTACGTCCATGAAATGCCCGGCGGTCAATACACCAACCTGAGGGAACAGGCGCGATCCCTGGGCATCGAAAGGCGCTGGCCTGAAATTGCCCGGGCCTATGCAGACGTGAATGAATTGTTTGGAGATATCGTCAAGGTAACGCCTACCTCCAAGGTGGTGGGCGATATGGCTCTGGCAATGGTCACGGCCGGATTGACGAAACAGGATATTCTTGACCCCGGGAAGGAAATTGCTTTTCCGGAATCGGTGGTCCAGTTTTTTCACGGGGAGATGGGACAGCCCGTCGGCGGGTTTCCCCAGGCATTACAGGCCAAGGTGCTGAACGGCAAAGCGCCCTTGCAGGGCCGGCCGGGTGAAGAGCTCGCGCCTGTTGACCTGGAACATGACAGGGAAACCCTTGCTGTTCAACTCAAGGAGGAAGTGTCCGATTTCGATCTTGCCTCATGGCTGATGTATCCGAATGTTTTCATGGACTATGCTGAAATGGAACGCAAGTACGGCGATGTCAGTATTTTGCCGACCCATATTTTTTTCTACGGCCTGCAAAGCGGAGAGGAAACGGTATTATCTTTTGAGGATAACCGGCAGGCGATCGTGCATTACCTGGCAACATCGGAGCCTGATGAAGAAGGGATGCGCCGGGTATTTTTTGAACTGAACGGCCAGCCCCAGACTGTTATCGTCAGGGATAACAATCTCAGCTATGAGGTCCACCAGAATGAAAAAGCGGATCCTGCCGATCCCTGCCACCTGGCGGCGCCCATGCCCGGCCTGGTCGTTACCGTAGAAGTATCAACCGGGGAACGTGTCAGGCAGGGCGACACGGTGGTGGTGCTGGAAGCGATGAAAATGCAGTCGGCTATTCCGGC
>VYCZ01000182.1 GCA_009843675.1 Gammaproteobacteria bacterium
GCGTCGCGGCCTGCGGCCACGGAGATGTTGCGGATATCCGGCTCGGGCAGGACCTCGTCCTCCCACAACGCCAGTTGGCCGTTCTCGTCCAGCAGATCCAGGAAGTCCCGCAACCCCTTGACGCGTTTGCCAACAGTGATTGCTTCCCGGGACAGGGTTGACTTCATATCACAAGCACGCAGTTCCGGCTATCCGGTATACGGGGGCGGGATCTCGTCATGTCCGTTCCGGGCCGGCATGTCTATGTTTTTTGACAGCCTCAGGATCAACCATTTATTACAAATTGCGGCAAAAACACAGCCGGTTAATATGGCCCATCCAATTAATTGGACACCTCCGTATTCAACCAGGTAGCCGCCAAATAGCGGCCCCGTCCCTCCGGTCAGCAAAAAGACTGCAGCCATTGCTGCCGGTAACCCGCCGTTAGGATCATGTCCAGCCGCCATTCCGAGGTAGAGAGGCAGGATAAAGTAAACACAGGCTATTGCGGCAGGCGCCGTAAAAATAAAAACCCAGTTATAAAACACGTGTGTGAGCGCCATTGCGATAACCGCATGTACAAGCAAGGCAATATAAAATGGTATGTAACGGCCGTAGTTACCACTGACATAAACTGCAAAAACGCCCCCCACCAGCCCCCCGAGCGCAGCAACGGCTGCTATCAATCCCACAGTCGTGGTCTGTAGTGTCGTGTGTGCGCCTATCGAAATATAAAACGCCCAGGTCATTGCTGACGCCGTACCCCACACCAGAAGGGACAACAGCATGACTATTGCCGTTTTAATCCTGTCTCCCGATATTTTTTTTTGCTGCACGACTGCAATTTTCACGGGTAAATGCCTGAACAGAGGCATCATCAGTAAACAGGCAATGCCGATAAGTCCGAAGACGGCTACGGCGCCGTATTTCTGTTCCAATACCGGCATTATCGTCAATAAAACTACACCTGAACCGACGTTCCAGGTATTGAGTAAGGCATAAGAACGATCGGGGTTCTTGGTGGAAGCAAGCGCGCCGTTGGCAAAAGCGAGTATCAATCCCTCGGCTATGCCCGATCCCAGCCGGGCAAAAAACAATATCTCAAATGCTTGGGTTGATGCCGACACGAAATGCCCGGCAATTGCGATAGTCCCGGCCGTGTAGCAGACCTTTTTTACATGGAATTTTGCGATCCATGGGGAGATGACAAAAGCGGTGACAGCGATTGCCAGTAATTCTATCGATACTACCTGTCCTGCTCCGGAATCGGATAACCCGAGCTTGTCAATCAGGGTATGGACGATTTGAGGCTGGGCCCACCAACTGAAAGATGACAGGTTATACGCGCAGATGGCGCTGATGAGGACCAGCAGTTGTTGTGATTTCTTCATTATGCTTCAGCGCCGGCTTACATAATCTGCGTCGTCCGACAGCCGGGGGGATGAGTTGATATAACCAGGCCATTATAAACTGGAAATAGGTTACCTGTACACACTATACAGGAACCTCTATCGACCTCCCGGAGCTATCAGGCGAGAAACTGTATATACTGAAAGAACCGGTGCGGGAATTGCAAAACCACGCACGGGAAAACAGCGTGAGAATACCGGAATATAATGCGCCCTACGCGCCGGACAGAGCATGGCCATGAATGCAGTACGTAACATAGGAGGTCAACACAATGCTTGAATTCGGTGGTTGCTGCATCGTGCCCGGCGTGGCGCGTGCGCAGACTGTGGAAAGCGACCGGGACGTGCCGGCTGAAGCGGACGTGGTGGTCATCGGCGGGGGTTACCTGGGTTGTATCACCGCGCTGAACCTGGCGGAGAGAGGCGTTAGCGTAGTCCTGTGTGAAAAAGGCGTGGTCGCCGGCGAGGCATCCGGGCGCGCGGTCGGCCTTGTGGAGTATGAGCTGCTCTCGCCCGTCAAGATGGAACTCATTGCCCGCTCCATCGAACTCTGGCACGCCATGCCGGAACGGGTCAGCGGGGATATCGGTTATGCAGGGCCGGGCCTGATCAGTCTTTACGAGGACGAAGGACCTGCGGAAGCTGCCGCGGCTTGGCTCAAGGACATGCAGGGGCAACCTGGCGTGGATGCACGCATGTTGACGGACAGGGAGGTCGGCGCCCTTGACGGGGGGCTGGGCAGCGGTTGGCACGCTGCCTTGTACCAGGCCAACGGCGCGGCTATCGAACCGTGCCTGGCAGCGCCGGCCATTGCCCGGGCCGCGCGGGCTAAGGGGGCGACCCTGTTGCAGTCTTGTGCGGTGCGGAGTATCGAGCGCCAGGGCGGTACAGTCGCCGGCGTCATCACGGAACAAGGCAGCATAAAGACCGCCAACGTGATCATCGCAGGCGGCGTCTGGTCTTCCATGCTGGCTGCGCACCTGGGACTGGACCTGCCGCAGATAATGATTTTCGCAGAACAGTGCAGTGTGGAACCAGTTGCCGGAGGTCCCGCCATCGCGGGCATGACCCCCGCAGGATATTATCGGCGCGAGCCCGACGGCGGTTACCTGTTTGGCGCAGCGGCCGGTCGCATTCCTATAACGATGTCCATAGTGAAGAATATCCGCAAGCTGATGGCCGCGCCGACGGACGTGGACCAGGACATGCGGCCGGTGCTGAACCCGGGCACGTTTTTCTGGGACCTCAAGGCCAACCGGAAAAGGCCGGAAGACCGGGTTTCCGTATTCGAGGAAAACCGGATTCTGCAACCCGAACCCATCAGCGGTATTACCGCCGAAACCGTTGCCGGGATGGGAGATTACATCCCTGCCTTTGCCGGCTGCAAGGTGCGCGAAGTCTACACGGGGTCGCTGATGTCCACCATCGACAACCTGGGGGTCATCTCGCCGATCGGCAACATCCCCGGACTTTACATAGGCGCCGGCATGCTCTACGGCCTGACCATGAGCGCGGCCGCGGGCGAGGCGCTGGCGGACATGGTTACAGGGGAGGCGCCGAAATTCGACATTTCACCGTATCGTTACGAACGCTTTATTGACGGTTCCGGGTTTGTCTTCCATCCTTGACCGTAAGGCGCGCCCCGGTACTGTATCACCCGGCGAAAATCCGGCTCAGTTGAGGTGTTTGAACGTCACCACGTCCTCATCAGTTACACCCAGGTTCAACACCTCGAACAACCCGCCGCAGTTCGGGCAGTAACATTCGCGCAGGTGATACTCTTCCGTGGTCGTCGCAAACGCTTCGGGCTGGCCGTGTTCCATCGGGGCATGAAATATTGCTGCGTAGTTCTTCCAGTCTGCGCCGGCATCACCCAGAACATGGTCGCATTTTTTGCATTGCCAGTAACGATCACCTGCAGCGTCCGCGTTCAGGGAAATCACTCCGGCCCAGTTCATCAGTTCGATCCCGCTGCCAACAGTATTACCGTTTGCCAGTTTCGGCGCCTGCGCCAGGCCCAGTCGCTTTTTACGTATGGTTTGCCGTTCCTCTTCAGTGCCTGCCTGATCCACCTGAAGTGTTTCCCCATTGATGATGACTCCATATAACTTCCTTGCTTCATCAACCGATACATATTCGTTCAATACATCCTGTACGAGTTGATCAGGGTCACGTTCCAGCGGATCTCCAAACCCGCCGCCGCCGCCAAAGTACACCGCGTAGACATCGTTCCTATAAAAGGGGAATATGGTGTTACAGCCGTATTCCTCAACTGTTCCTTCA
>VYCZ01000135.1:0-2595 GCA_009843675.1 Gammaproteobacteria bacterium
GATGATATCGATGCGGCCTGCGGTCAACTGGTTGGACGCGTGCAGGCACGCGCCCGGAACAGGCAAAGACAGGACATAGCAACCGGTGGGGCAACAACCGGCCTGGTGAGAAATGCGGGTTAATAATGACCGGGCAGCAGAAAACTGAGGAACCGACTACTCTCGGCGCATATCTGAAGCGCCTGCGTAGCGAAAAGAACATTTCCGTAGCTGAAGTAGCGGCGAGGATGTACTTGCACCCCTCTGTCATTGACGCCCTGGAACAGGATGACCATAAGAACCTGCCGGGAAGCCTTTACGTCTACGGCTACCTGCAGCATTATGCCAAAATACTCAATGTGCCGGCAGATCAGATACTGTCGATGTACAAGAAGGATACATCAGAGCCGCGGGAACAAGGCACAGAAGCGCCGATTTATGAGAAGCCGGACACAAAAGAACCCAAAAAGTGGTCATACGCGATCATATATCTGGCGCTCTTCATCCTGGTGCTATTGTCGTTTGTGTTCTGGCGCGGCAAGTATGCACAGGAACCGGTAGAAACCACCGGCGGACCGGACCGGACTGCCACTATCGTCGAACAACCTGATACGCCGCCAGGCCAGGCGCAGAGTACTGAAATGGAGGAGGCTGAACAGGAAACGTATACTGCAGACATGCCGGTGCGGGAGACGGAACAAGAACCGGAAACAACCCCGGAACCGGCTGGTGAGTCTCAAACCACCCGGGCGCAGCAGCCGGAGACTCCAACTACAACCACAGAGGCCGAGCCTGGAACCGCTCCCACATATGAAGAGAAGACAATTACCGCCGGTATCGGCCCGGACACAGTCAAGCTGGTCCTGTCCATCGACTGCTGGATTGAAATATTCGATGCCGACAACGAAAAAGTCTTCTATGACCTTGCCCGCGTCGGCCAGACACTGGTATTGAGCGGCAACGCTCCGTTTTCCGTCCTGCTCGGCAACGCGGATGCCGCCACTGTTGAGTTCAATAACACACCCTTCGACATCACCCCGCATGTAACAGGCATCGGTATCGCCCGCTTTGTGCTCGGTGAGGCAGAATAAACCCGGGACAGGTTCCCTGATGGAGAAACTGCAAGCTGTCAGGGGGATGCACGACACGCTTCCCGCGGATACGACCAGGTGGCGCCGGCTCGAACAGACGGTGCAATCCGTTTTGCACTCGTATTGCTACCGGGAAATCCGATTTCCCATAATTGAAAAAACCGAGCTCTTCTCCCGCAGTATCGGCGCCGGTACGGACATCGTGAACAAGGAAATGTATACCTTCCAGGATCGCAACGGCGAATTTCTCACCTTGCGCCCGGAAGGGACCGCAGGTTGTGTACGCGCGTTGTTACAGCACGGGTTGATCCATTCCGGGCCGCAAAGGGTCTGGTACCAGGGCCCCATGTTCCGTCATGAAAGGCCGCAGAAAGGCCGGCAAAGACAGTTCTACCAGGCCGGCGCCGAAGCAATCGGTATCGAAAGCCCCGATATTGACGCGGAGATCATACTGGTCTGCGCACGCATCTGGAATGCCCTGGGGATTAACGATGTGTGCCTGGAACTGAACTCACTGGGTTCTTACAGCGCACGGCAACGTTACCGCAACCTGCTGATCGAATACCTGTCCGATCATCGCGACCAACTCGATGATGACAGCACCAGGCGCCTGGAGACCAACCCGTTACGGATTCTCGACAGCAAGAATCCGGATATGCAGGCCCTGATCCGCGGCGCGCCGTCGTTGCTTGATTCCATCGATGATGAATCCGCCGAACACTTTTCTGTCCTGCGGGGACTGCTCGATGCCAACAGCGTGGACTATGAAATCAACCCGCGGCTGGTGCGCGGTCTCGATTACTATAACCGCACCGTATTTGAATGGATTACCGACAGGCTGGGCGCGCAGGGAACCATTTGCGCCGGCGGCCGTTATGATGATCTTGTCGCCCAGGTCGGCGGCAAGCCTACTCCCGGCATCGGCTTTGCCATGGGGCTTGAACGCATACTGGAACTGATGGAAACCGGCCAGGAAGAGCAGTATACCGATACTCCTTGGGTTTACCAGGTGATGGCAGGTGAGGAGGCATTGAAATCGGGGTCACTGCTTGCGGAGCGCCTGCGGGATGAAATGCCCGCCCTGAAGTTGATGATGCATTGCGGCGGAGGGAGCTTCAAAAGCCAGCTCAGGAAAGCGGATAAATCCGGAGCTGATTATGCCCTGATCCTGGGCGCGGATGAGGTGGCGAAGAATACCGTACTTATCAAACCGTTGCGGTCGGGCGAGGATCAATATGAAATCCCCCGGGACAAACTGGCAGATGAGATAAGGAGAATTACGAATTCTTAATTCCTAATTCTTCATTCAATTGTATAATCAGCTTTTTGCCGATGAACGGAGAACTCCTTGGACGCATACACATCCGAGACGCAGCAGATCGAAGAAATCAAAAAGTGGTGGCGTGAAAACGGGTTATCCGTGGTACTCGGCCTGACCCTGGGCGTCTCGGGGATATTCGGCTGGCGTTACTGGCAGGGCGAGAAAATTGAAAGCGCTGAGGCCGCATCCGCCCTGTATTCGGAC
>VYCZ01000135.1:2605-3657 GCA_009843675.1 Gammaproteobacteria bacterium
ACCGCTGACAAGATACTGCCTGAATATGAAAACACCACGTACGGCGTTTTTGCATTGATGTCGCTCGCCGGGCTGGCCGTGGACGATGATGACCTGGCTGCTGCCGAAACGCACCTGCGCCGGGCCCTGGAACAAACCGGAGATGAGTCACTTTCTCACGTTATCCGCACCAGGCTGATCCGGATTCTCATCAGCCGGAATGAACTGGACCAGGCGAACGCACTCTCGAAGCGGCAGGAACAAGGCGCGTTCGCGGCCGTTTATGACGAGTTGTCGGGAGACATCAGCAGCAGGCAGGGTAATACCGAAGCGGCGCGCGCTGCCTATCAGCAGGCGATTAACAAGTTACGCGCAGACGGACGTGACGTTTCCACCCTTGAACTCAAGCTCAACAATATCGGGCAGCCGTAATTCCGGTTGTCCTTGCAATGCTTGTTCCCAGTGGGGCATGACGGGCTGTTCTGGCATTGTGCAGGACCAGTGAGCGATGCGGGTTAATCTTCCCGTTACCATCCTGTCCATTGCGTTGGTCCTGTCAGGCTGCGCAGCGACGGAAAGAGTAACAAATTATTTCAAGGGCGGCAGCGACAATGCCGAACCTCCCAATCCACTGGTCGAATTCAGGCCGCTCATCAACGTCATTGAACTCTGGAAAAGGAATAACGGGGTTGGCACGGACGAGCAGTACCTGAAACTTGCCCCGGTCGTCGTCAACCAGCGCCTGTACGTGGTCGATTCAGCCGGGAGCATCGGGGCAATGGATGCGACAAACGGCAAACGGCTGTGGCAGAAGAAAATCGACGCATCAGAATCGATTGACGGGGAGTCAGGCTGGTTCAGGAACGAAGATATCCGCATAACGGGCGGGCCGGGTTACGGGGAAAACACGCTCCTGGTTGGTTCCATGGAAGGAGAAGTCGTCTCCCTGTCTGCTGAAAACGGCAGTGAATTGTGGCGCACAAGGGTATCGAGCGAAGTATTGTCGGCGCCGCAAAGGGATACTGATATCGTTATCGTGAGAACCATCGACGGCAAGGTATTCGGTATTGACA
>VYCZ01000347.1 GCA_009843675.1 Gammaproteobacteria bacterium
CATCCGCAGGGACAGCGGATGATAAAGCGTACAGGGATGTATTCACAGCGTGTCCAGAAAATTGTCTTCCAAACCTGCTTTTGCACGATCTATCCTTCCCGATCCCCCTTTACAAACGGAACGAAACCGACGGGCAGGATATCCGTTTCCCTGATCTCGCCGTTTTCCTGCTTTTCCAGTACCTGCAGTGTCTGGTAACCGAATGCCGGGCCGACCGGGACCACCATGCGCGCGCCGGGTTTGAGCTGGTCGATCAGGGGTTGCGGCACTTCTTCGGGGGCGGCTGTTACGATGATTGCATCGAACGGGGCGTGTTCCTCCCAGCCGATGTAGCCGTCTCCGATCCTTACCGTGACATTGTCGAAACCGAGACGGGCCAGGGTATCCTCGGCCCGCCTGCCCAGTGTCTCGATGATCTCGATGGTGTAGACATGGCGCACCAGGCGCGCCAGTACAGCGGCCTGGTAGCCTGAACCGGTGCCGATCTCCAGGACTGCCGAGTCTCCATCCACCTTCATCAAGTGCGTCATGAGCGCAACAATATAAGGCTGTGATATGGTCTGGCCCTCTCCGATGGGCAACGCGTTGTTCCGGTAGGCAAAACTGCGTAAGGCAGGTGGCACGAATTCGTGTCGCGGCACGGCCGCCACAGCCTGCATCACCTGTTCGTCCAGGGCGTCTATACCGGTATAACTGCGGGTTTCGGTGACTGTCTCCACGATCGCGGCGATCATCTCCCGGCGTTCGGTTTCATACCCGTCCCGGGCAAGCGCGCCGGTATGGAACAGCAGTGAAATCAGTGAAACCGGTAAAACAGTCAAAATCCCTTTTTTCATCTCACACGACTCCACCCCCGACATTGAGTACTGCGCCCGTTATGTAGGCGGATTCGTCAGAGGCCAGGAAAACGGCCGCCCCGGCCACGTCTTCAGGCGTCCCGAACCGTTTCAACGGAATTTCCTTGAGGCGTTCCGCGTAATAGTCCTGTTCCATGACTTCCGTGGCAAACGCGGTGGCTATCCAGCCGGGCGCAAGTACGTTGACCCTGACCGACGGGGCGACGGTCTTTGCCAGCGATTTGCTGAAGGCCTGGATGCCGGCTTTCACTGCGGAAAACATCTGCGGATTGGTCCCCCGGTATCCGTGAACGGCCTGGTCCCAGGACATGTTGATGATCACGCCACCGCCCTGGCGCTGCATCACATCGGCCACTGCCCAGCAACACTGGATTGTCCCTTTCAGGTCCACGTCCGTCAGCATGGAGAGCTTTTGCCGGTCGGCAAGCCGGGCGCCGCTGCCCGTCAGTATATCCGCGCCGGCATTGTTTACCCAGACGTCAATGCGGCCGAATTCAGCGACGGCCGTTTCGATCAGGCCGGCGACGGCGTCCGGGTCGGCTATGTCCGCCTGCACGGCAAGCGCCTGCCCGGACAGTCCCCGTATTTCCCTGACCACGTCCTGCGCCCGTTCTTCGGACCTGTTGTAATTGACGGCCACGTGAGCGCCTTCTCCGGCAAAGGCCAGCGCAATAGCGCGCCCGATCCCGGAACTCGCCCCTGTTACCACCGTTACCTTATCCTGAAGCCGCGCCATTGTTCAGTTCCCGGTTTTCAGTTTTACTGGAAACCAATAATATACTATGTCTGTCATATGAACTCTATCAGCGTCATCATTCCCACCTACAACCGCGCGCACCTGCTGCCGAGGTGCCTGAATTCGGTGGTCTCACAGGAATTGAAACCACTTGAGATCATTGTCGTGGATGACGGCTCCACCGATTCGACCCGCGACCTGGTGCGGCGCGACTATCCCGGTATTAGGCTGATCCCGCAGGAGAACAGGGGAGTGAGCGCGGCCAGGAACGCCGGCATAGGCGCGGCCCGGGGCGAGTGGTTGGCTTTCATCGATTCGGACGATTCCTGGCTCCCCGGCAAGCTGAACCGGCAGATGCAGACCGTGAGCGAAGCCCGGGATATCAATATCGTCCACACGGACGAAATATGGATACGTAACGGTGTCCGGGTCAACCCGCATGTCAAACACAGGAAATACGGCGGATTTATCTTCAAATACTGCCTGCCCCTGTGCGTGATCTCCCCTTCATCCGTCATGATCCACCGGCGCGTATTCGACCGGGTGGGACTGTTCGATGAAACGCTGCCGGTGTGCGAGGATTATGATTTATGGCTGCGCATCTGCGCACGGATGCCGGTGGCATTTGTCTGCGAGTCCCTGATCACCAAGTACGGCGGGCATCCCGATCAACTCTCAACCCGTTACCGGGGTATGGATCGCTTTCGCATCAGGTCCCTCGACAGGATTCTCAATGAAGTGGAACTGGAACCTTCCGACCGGGAAGCTGCTATAGATACACTGGTCGGCAAGATCAGGATTTACCTGAACGGCGCAAGAAAACACAGCAACCGGGTCTTCGTTCCGGAATGTGAGCAGTTGCTGGCGCGCTACGCCCACTGATGCTGCACATCGTCTGCGCCCTGAAACCCGAGGCCCGGCCGTTGCTGGACCGTTTCGGCCTGCGCGCCCTGCCGGACGAGCCCCGAATCTACCATAATGCCGGTGCGCACATCTCTCTCACCCGATCGGGAATCGGAAAGTCAGCCGACGCAGGGGCAGCGGCCCGGACGCACGAGTACTTCGATGCGGACAGGTCCCATGCCTGGCTCAACCTGGGCATCGCGGGACATGCCGACCTGCCGCTCGGCCAGGCGGTCATCGTAAAAAAGGTGACCGATGCCGCGTCCGGAGAGACCTGGTTTCCGTCACGGGTCTTCCCCGTGACGATACCGGCCCATGACCTGGTCACACTTGACGAACCCGGCAGCGACTACCGGGAGGAATTGTTCGACATGGAATGCGCCGGATTTTTCCAGGCAGTGAGCGGTGTCGCGACTCTGGAACTGGCGCAGGCGTTGAAGATTGTCTCGGATAACGCCGATGAGCCCATGGACAGCGTGAAGCCTGCCCTGGTCAGCCGGCTGGTGCAGCAGAACCTGCCTGTAATCGAGGAGATCGCCGAACAACTGCTGGCGCTGTCGAAATTACTGCAAGACCTGAACAACCCTGAGCCCGACTACCATGCGATTACCGCAAGCCGCCATTTTACCGTCAGCCAGCAACACCAGTTGCGAGCCGCCCTGAGGAAATGGCGCGCCCTGCAACCCGAAGACAGGAGCCCGGCAGAACGCTTGGCCGGAAAGAAAACCGCTGCCGAGGCACTGCGTTACCTCCAAGACGAACTGGATAAGTCCCCCATCAGATTGGTATGACTATAATATTGACACGCTGTCTGTTATTGGAACTCTATAATCCCCACAGAGCAATGTGCCGCGGGCAGATTTGGACAGGCATTTTAAGGCACGCTGTGAATACATCCCTGTACGCTTTATCATCCGCTTTCCCTGCGGATGACATCCTTAAAATGCCTGTCCAAACCTGCCTCTAAACATCGGATCCCGTGGATTGATGATCGAGGAGATTTATATTGAGGAAAGCCTGCTTGAGCATCCGCGGGCGCGCGCCATCCTGCAGCGGTTCCCGGACGCGTCAGTGACGACATGCGCCCGTTATGGCGAAATTTTCAACCGTAAGGCGCAGAACTTCCGCCTGCAGAAGATCAGGCCGGCCCTGATCC
>VYCZ01000077.1 GCA_009843675.1 Gammaproteobacteria bacterium
CCTGGTTTTCCAGTACCTCCCGCGGAAACTTCTCCGCGAATTCGCCGTCGTCCACGCGCAGCGCCGGTTCCACCAGGATTTTCCCGTTCACCGGGCACCACGGGCGGATGTAACGGAATACCGCCTCCGAACTGTCCGCTTCGAACGCGGCAATGCCCCAGTGGGACGCGGCCTGGCCCTCGAAAATCACTTTTACCGGGCCGGTGCTTTCTCCTGCGCGTTCTGAGTGCCGCAGAGTGCCTTTTGTCACCTCCTTGATTTTTTCCGGCATGATCTCGAAATAGCAGATAAATAACATGGCAGTGCTCCTCTTTAACCGTATGGTCGGCGTCGTTATGTCGGTAATTTTACTCTGACCCCTGGAATTCCTGCAATTCATCCGGGTAAGGGCCCAGCAGGACTATCAGCACGGTGCCGACGGCGACCAGCGCGGCCACCACCCATAATGCGCCGGCATAATTGCCGGCATGGTCGTGGTACAGACCCATCAGCGGCGAACCGGCCATAGAGCCCAGTTGGAATGCGGAAAACATCAGGCCGTAGATAAGCCCGAACGCGCGCGGCCCGAAATAGCGGCTGCAGATGTAGGCGATCTCGCTGATCTCCGAGCCTGTCGCCATACCCACCAGCACGGCGGCAGCGAACACCGGAACGCCGGCAGTCCCGCTCGCCAGGATGACGATGCCGGCCAGCAGGCCCAGCAGGAAGCAGGCTGCTACGTAAGGCGCAAAGAAATAATCCATAAGGAACCCGGCCAGGACCCTCCCGGCGATCAGGCCCAGGGCCAGGGAACTCATGTACAACGCGGCATCGGCCGGCGCCACGCCGCGGTCCGTCAGCAAGGGCACCAGGTGGGCGATCACGCTGGTAATGCCGATGCCCACCAGCATGAACGAGACCAGTATGAGCCAGAAACTGCGGGTGCGCGCGGCCTCCCGGCAGGACAACCCGCCATCCGGAGGCTTCGCCCCGTTCCCGCCGGCGCCACCGGGCGCTGAGGAACCAGGCCGCGCGGCGGCGCCCTCCGCCTGCGCCGGGCCGCCGTCCGGCTTCAATCCCATCTCTGCCGGGCTCTCCCTCAGCACGAACACCACCATTGGCAGCGCCAGCGCCAGCACGGCCGCGCCGAACCCGGCATAAGCCATGCGCCAGCCGTAATTATCGATCATCAGTTGCGCCACCACGGGCACCAGCATCGCCCCGACGCCGAAACCCGACAGCGAGATGCCCAGCGCAATACCCCGGCGCCGTTCGAACCAGGCGATCAGCACCCGGGAATAACTTTGCGGCAGGGTGCCCGCGCCCAGGAACGGGATCAGGAAGTACAGGGCATAGAAATGCCATATGCTGGCGCTGAGCAAGGCCATGGACGCGACGGTCAGGCCCATCATTATCACCGAGAGGATCAATACCCGGCGCACGCCGAACCGGTCTATGATGAAACCGAGGCTGGGCGAGGCGAGGACCACGGCAAAGTTGGTCATGGTAATGGCGAACGACAATTCGCCGCGGGTCCAGCCGAATTCATCTGCCAGGGGTTTGACGAACACGCCGAAGGCGAAAATCGTGAACATGGCATAGCTGGAACCCATGCCCACAAAGCCGGTGGCGACGTTCCACCAGCCGTAGAAGATCCGTGCCGGCCTGTCAGTCAACGCTATAACTGCACCTCACCGGCCAGGAGATAACCCGGTTCGGGCGTATCCTCCAGCGACCAGCCCCCCATCAGGTAATGGTGCACGATGCGAATGGCCGTCAGGCCCACGTGCTCGGCAAAGCCGTCCAGGTCGCCGAAACGGTCGGCCAGCTTGTTCATGACGTAACCGCGCATGGGATCGTACGCCCAGATGGGAACGAATTCCACGAATGCCTGCTGGCAGGCGTCCTGCACCGCCTCGATGTAATCACAGCCGCGGCTGAACCCCGCCCGGTCCGTCAACCCGTAGCGCCCGGGCACGAAGGTGTCCCAATCCTGCTCCAGGAAGCCGCGCATGAACCTGACGAAATTCGCCAGGTGGATATCGGGCATCAGCCCGTACCGGGCATTGGCCAGTATGGTATCCGAGGAGAACAGCAGCTTTTCCTCTGCAAACCAGGCGGCCAGGTTGCCGGAACCGTGGGTGGGACCGGGGTTCAGCAGCGCCAGGTCCACGCCGTCCACGTTGATCCGGTTTTCCGCGCCGGTGAGCACGCGGGTGGGCTGGAGCTGGCCTTCGGCCGCGCGCAGTTTCACGACCTTGGCGCATATCTCGTCGGCAATTATCTCCGCTCCGGGCGCCAGGTCGGCGGCAAAACCGGCATGGTCCAGGTGGTCGTGTGAATAGATCACGGTGGTGATTTCCCGGCCCGGCACAGCCTCGCCAATGGCGCGGGCGTAGGCGCGCGCCCGGCCCGGCGTGCCGAAGGTATCGAACGCGATCACGCCTTCCCGGCCCTCGATGAAAATGGTCCTGCAGGTACCGTCGCTGATGGTCCAGAGCCGCTCCGACAGGCGTTCAACCTGCATGTCCGGTTCGAAGGCCAGGTACGGCTGGGCCTTGTCCGTCGTGAATAATCCCCTGTTCTCGCTCATGGCCTGGTCAGAACGGCGTGGTGTCGGGGTGCACGTTGCCTTCGATGCCCCAGCCCCCGGTCAGGTAGGTCTGCATGTACCTGGACAGGTTCATGGCGCAGTACTCATGGAAGCGGAACAGGTTGCCGAACGAGGCGGACAGCTTCTCTTCGGTATACCGGCATACGCTGTCCCAGTCATGGGGGTCCAACCCGTCGATAATGGCCTGCTGGGCGAAATCGGCCATCAGGTCGTAGTATTCCAGGTTGTCGATAAATCCCTGGCGGTCGGTGATCCAGAAATGGCCGGGGATGAACATATCCCAGTCCAGGCTCAGGAGCCGCTTCATGCTCGGTACGTAGGGCTTGAAATGCCAGTCCGGGAAGAAAGTGTAACCGACTCCGGGGATGATGGTGTCCACCATGAACAGGATTTTGCTCTGCGGAAACCAGGCGGCGATATTGCCGTCGCCGTGGGTCGGGCCGGGATACAGCAGTTCGAAGTACACCCCGTCGATTTCATAGGACTTGCGTTCGCCGTCCCAGGCTTCCGTGGCCGGCAACTGGCCGTCGGATTTGCGCGCCGCCACTACCTCGGCACACAGCCGGTGGGCGATGATGTCCGCGTCCGGGGCCATGTCCGCGGCAAAGCCGGTATGGTCCAGGTGGTCGTGGGAATAAACGATGGTGTGGATCGGTTTTTTCGGGAACACCCGGCCTATGGCGCCGGCATACGCCCTGGCGGTGCCGGGCGTGGTCAGGGTGTCGAAGGCGATGACGCCCTTCTCACCTTCCAGGAATATGGAGCGGTAGATCCCCTCGCTGACGGACCAGATTTTATCGCGCACCGGGCTGTAGGAAATGTCCCGCCACGCGCCCATGATGGGATGGGGCGTGGGAATGGTGAAAATGCCGCAGTGATCACACTCCGGATGGCCTGCGCCGCTGCCGTTTTCCGCTTCGCTCACGTTCCTGTCCTGCCTCCACAGGTATTGTCCGGTATGCGGGAGTATATCATTTTATAGTACGGGGTCAGAGTAAGAAATTCGAAGAATTTTTACTCTGACCCTGAATGATCCCCA
>VYCZ01000245.1 GCA_009843675.1 Gammaproteobacteria bacterium
ATTGACAGGATCGTCGGCCTGCTTTACAGCCACGCGCTGGTATGCATCCGCGATCAGGAACTGACACCGGCACAACTGGGTGATTTCGGCGCCTGTTTCGGCCGCTTGATCCATCATAACGAAGTCAGCCTCCGCCTCGACGGGCTGCCCGGCGTGATGTCGTTATCCAACGCAGATGATCGTGACGACCGCCAGCTCAACGGTGGCGCCCATTGGCATACCGACCTGGTTTATACCGATGAGCCGGCCAGCTTTACCATGCTTAATGCCGTCGCGGTTCCTCCGAGCGGCGGAGGGACGCTGTTCGCCGACCAGGTTGCAGCCTATGAAGCGCTGCCGGAGGCGATGCGGCGCCGGGTCGATACGATGAACGTGATTCATTGCTACGAGGGCCGCACCGACGGTTCCATGCCGCTGGTGCGCCAACCGCTGGTACGGCCGCATCCGGTAACCGGAGTACCCGCCCTGTACGGAGCCGCCGATACCGGGACAGGTATAGAAGGAATGCCCAAGGAAGCAGCCAGGAAGTTCTTACTGGAAATTGCCGACTATGCGACGGCGCGACGCTTTGTTTACCACCATGCATACCGCCGGCATGATGTCGTGATCTGGGATAATTCACAGCTTCTGCATTGTGCAGAGCGACTCGAGCGTTCCCAATCTCCCGTGCAGGATCGAATCATGCACCGCGTGTCGGTGCGCGGCTGGCCGCGGTAGTCCGCCAGGGCCGACAGTCAAACCGGGGGGTCATGCGTCATTGACTATATTGATAGCAGGCGCGGGAATCGGCGGTTTGACCGCTGCCCTGAGCCTGGAAAGACTCGGTATCGAAGCTACTGTCTTTGAAAGCGCCAGGACGATAGAGCCGTTGGGAGTGGGCATCAATATCCTGCCCCACGCGGCGCGGGAATTGCTCGCGCTCGGTCTCAAGGATGATCTGGACAGGATCGCCGTCCGCACCCGCTCCATGAAGTATTTTACCCGGCGCGGCAAGCTTGCAATCAGTGTGCCCTGCGGCGAATACGCCGGTTACCTGTGGCCGCAGTACTCGGTGCACCGCGGCGAGTTGCAATTGCTGCTACTCGATACATTCAGACGGCGCGCTGGCGCGCACAGGGTCGTCGCCGGCCACCAGCTTGCAGGTTTCAGACAGGACAGCGACTCTATCACCGCGAGTTTCATCGACCCGTCATCGAAACAACCGGTAGCCGAAGTCACGGGCGACCTGCTCATCGGCGCGGACGGTCTGCACTCCGCCACCAGGAAAGTATTGTATCCTGGCGAGGGCGCTGCAGTGTATGCCGGCATGGTGTGTTTTCGCGGCGCGCTGAAGGCGGCGCCATTCCTTGACGGTGAGTCCATGGTCATTTGCGGCGACAACCGCCTGCGCCTGGTGTCCTACCCCATCTCCGGCGTCCTGCAGCGGAACGGAGGCAGCCATATCAACTGGATTGCCGTCGTCCCTTTTGATACGGACAAGCGCCAGGAGGAGGACTGGGGCAAACTGACCGAGCCTGATAACCTGGTCGAACTCTACCGCGACTGGCGGTTTGACTGGCTGGACGTGCCCGGCATCATCTCCGCAACGGAGCAGATCTTTGAATTCCCGATTTACGACAGGGACCCGTTGCAGCAATGGACGTTCGACCGGGTAACCCTGCTGGGTGATGCGGCGCATCCCCTGATCCCGGTCAGCTCAAGCGGCGCGGTACATGCCATCATCGACGGCAGGGCGCTGGCCTATGCCCTGGCAAGGCAGCGTGACCCCGTGGCCGGCCTGAAGGCCTTTGAAGCCGACCGGCTGCCGAAGGCAAACCGGGTGGTGCTGGCCAGCCGCGAGAACGGTCCCGACGAAGTACTTGAGATAGTGAGGAACGAATGTCCGGATGACGCGGAAAACATTCACGACCATGTCAGCGAGGCCAGTCTGCAATCCGTTATCGACGCATTCAAGGCGCGCTCCGGTTTTGCCGTCGACACACTCAACAACAGTCCATCCTACGCACCTTGACACCACCCGGCCCCGAAACGGCGCGTGTGTGCAGCTACAAAAGTCATATATAATTCCTGCCCTGAACCGGTAAGGCTCATGAACTGGAAAAAACACGATTACGACGACATCCCTGGCACCTACTTGTTCAACGGTGAGACCGCGCACGCGGCCTGCGGGCTCAACAAGCTGCTGTTCTCCTTCAACCGGGAGGAGGGCCGCAAGGCCTTTGCCGCCGACCCGGGCGAACGCGTGATGCTGGTCTTGGAGGACGCGGCCTGATGGCGCTGGTAGTGACCAATATCCGGCGGGCGCCGCAGGAACACGCGGCCGAATGCGCCGCGTTGGGGGTAGCGACTCTGCACGAGGCCCAGGGCCGCAAGGGCCTGTTCGCCCCGCGCCTGCGGCCCATCTACAGGCCGGTCAGCGTGGCCGGGACTGCCGTCACCTGCGAAGTGGCGCCGGGCGACAACTGGATGATCCATGTCGCGGTGGAACAATGCCGGGCCGGAGACATCCTGGTGGTCACACCGACCGCCCCCTGCACGGACGGGTATTTCGGCGACCTGCTGGCTACCTCCCTGCAGGCCCGGGGCGTGGTTGCGCTGGTCATCGACGCGGGCGTGCGCGACATCGCCACACTCACCAAAATGCGCTTCCCGGTCTGGTCCGCGGCAGTCTGCGCGCAGGGCACCGTGAAGGAAACCCTGGGGAACGTAAATACGCCCATCACCTGCGCCGGCGCCCGGGTCAACCCCGGCGACATGATCGTGGCCGACGATGACGGCGTCGCGGTCATTGCAAAAGATGAAGTTGCCGGCGTGCTGGAACAAGCCAGGACGCGGGTCGCAAACGAGGCGGAGAAACGCGACCGCCTTGCTGCCGGCGAACTGGGACTGGACATGTACGGCATGCGCGGGCGCCTGGCTGAGAAGGGTCTGAAGTACGTAGAGGCGGAGGAGTAACGCGGTGCAACCAAGCCAACCCGAACCGGGGACGGACTTAAGTCCGTCCCCATCGAGCAAGGAGTAACCCGGTGCAGCAGGCCATAAACACCGTGGTGATGCGCGGCGGGACTTCAAAAGGCCTTTATTTCAGGGCTGAAGACCTGCCGGATGACCCGGAGCAAAGAGACCGGTTGCTGCTTGCCGCCATGGGCTCGCCGGACGCCCGCCAGATCGACGGTATGGGCGGCGCCCACCCGCTGACCAGCAAGGTCGCGGTCGTCTCGCCGTCCACCCGGGATGACGCCGACGTGGACTACCTGTTCCTGCAGGTGCTGGTGGAGCGGGCCGAGGTCAGCGACGGCCAGAACTGCGGCAACATCCTTGCCGGGGTCGGGCCGTTTGCCATAGAGAACGGCATGGCAGGCATTGCCGGGCAGGAGACCGAGGTGCGCATCCGCATGGTGAACTCCGGCGGCATTGCGGTGGCCACGGTGCAAACGCCGAACGGCGCAGTCAGTTATGGTGGCGCTGCCGCCATCGACGGCGTACCGGGCACCGCGGCTCCGGTGATGCTGGATTTCGCCGGCGTCGCCGGGGGCGACTGCGGCGCCCTGCTGCCGACAGGAAATCCCCTGGATACCATCAACGGTGTTGCCGTCACCTGCATCGACAACGGGATGCCGGTGGTCGTGC
>VYCZ01000216.1 GCA_009843675.1 Gammaproteobacteria bacterium
CAGTGGTTTAATCTTTTCGTCCGGTTGCATTGTTTCCCGTCCCCTGAAGCCGCCTCAATCCGGCAGGCGCTGTTCCCACTTCAGCCAGCCGAAACTGTCCTGGCAGTCCTCGCATTTGTAGAGCATTTCAGCAACACTGGGGCCATACGGACTGACCAGCCTGGTGTTCGGTGATTCGCACCACGGGCACAGGACTTCACGTTCAGGACGTTCGACAGGGGCGCCGTTCCTTCCGGTATGCCGGTTCGCAGAGGACACCATCACGATCACGCCATGCCGATACTGCCGCGCCTGACCGGAGACAGGCAGGCAACGAATGAATCCGATGGCGCCACACACAGTTCTACCCACTTCCGTTCCGAATACATGAATCGCGCCCGGGCGACCGCCAGGTCCTGGTTGGGCGCCTGGATGCTGCCGATGTGCGACAGGGGGCGTTCCAGTTGATCGCGGCCGAAAACTTCAAAGGTCATATTGCTGCCGGTTTGATCACTGCTTGTGGTCATGATTGAACAGTCGAAATGGTGAGAAATACGGGTTATATACGATAACCGTGCTGTTGAGCGTACAGCTTGGCACGCTCCGACATCTGCGACCGGTCCCAGTGTCCTTCCCAGTCAACCTTTACCCGAACGGATTTGACGCCGTCCACCCTGGACACCTGGTGTCTGACCTGTTCCTTCAACATGGTGTACGCGGGACAACCCAGGCAGGGAAAGACAATAGACACTTCCACGTCTCCCTGTTTCCCGATGGAAATATCGCTCACCATCCCCATCTCGTCGAGGTTGACGTTGATATGGGGGTCGAGTACCCGGCCCACCGCGGCGCGTACTGTCTCCGGGGAGACTACCACAGCGCTTCCCCCCATTCCTCGCGGCGCAACCGCTCATAAGCGCCGGGACGCATCGGCCCGCCTTTACGGGAGTGGGACCAGTATTCCTGCTGGGTGCATTCTTCCCAGGACCATTGATAGTTTTCCCCGTCGTACAGCATCGGGTACGGCATATCCAGCACCCACTTGTTCTTTTCCTTGTCGAATTTTGCCGGGATTTTTATTCCCAGCTTGTCACAGAAGGCGCTGGCGGACTGCAGCCATTTGTCGCGCATGAAATCATTGCCCCAGCCGCGCACGCGGTATTTCAGCATGTCCGGGCGGTTGCGCAAATCGTCGGGTTTGCCGAACCACATCACCCCGAACGGGAACAGCCAGTCCACCGCTTTTTGCACCCATTCCCGGGCCTCGTCCGACTGGTTCCAGTAGAACTCGGTCCAGAAGGCGCCGTGACGCATGTGGAACCCTTCCTCAAAATTGACCTTTCTCAGGGTCCTGCGGTACGGGGCAAAACTGCAATGCAGTTCGATGTCCTTGGTCCAGTGCAGGCCGGCGCGGTCCAGCAGCGCCTGCATGACGACGAACTCGATGTAGTTCCGTAGCGGTACTTCCATGATCGGCCAGGTCCAGATGGTCCCGATATCATCTTCGAAGGCCCGCTGGTGCATATCGACGCCGAAGCGTTCGGCGAGCAGTCCCTGGTGGTAGGCGTGGCCCACCTCGTCGAGGATCGTGGCGCACACCGCGATCTTGGCGCCGATGTCGGGCGCGGTGCGGTAAGCCGTGTATGCCCAGGTCAGCACCGATACTTCACTCACCGCGGCCAGGTCGGCCGTCATCTTCAATATTGCCCGGAACTTCGGTGAGAGGTCATCCATGTCCTCGAAGATCTCGCCGGCCTCTATGCGTTCCAGTATGGCCGCTTCGATCGCGTTCTGTTCCTCGTCCGAGGGGCCGGTATCTTTTGACTTGAGTTGTGCAGTCTTGGCCATTTTATGAATGTTGTGTAATGGTAGAATTAGTATAGCGAGTGACTGCTCCTCACCCTAAAGGGTGAAGCTTCCTGCTTCCCAGGCCGCAGCGGGAAATACTCCCGTCTTATGCAAGCCTCCACAGGCAGAGACGGACAGCCCTGCCGCCTTTAACTTCAATATACCCTGCTGCCGGATATTCCGGGCAGCGTTGATATCGCGGTCATGCTCATGGCCGCAGGACTTGCATTCCCACACTCGCACGTCTAGCGGCATGGCCTCTGCGATTGTCCCGCATACAGAGCACTTCTTGCTTGATGCAAACCACTGGTCAACCTGCACCAGATGCTTGCCTGTCCATACGGCCTTGTAGTCCAGCTTCCGTATCAGTTCGCTCCATGACGCATCCGCGATATGCCTTGCGAGCTTCCTGTTCTTCAGCATGTTCTTGACCTTCAGTGTCTCCACGCAGACCGCTTGGTTATCGTCAATCAGACGTTTCGACAGTTTATGCTGAAAGTCATTGCGCGCATTTGTTACCCGCTCGTGTACCTTCGCAACCAGAATGCGCGCCTTGTTGCGGTTGGCCGAACCTTTTACCTTGCGTGACAGAGACCTTTGCTTACGGCGCAGGTTAGCCTCTGCCTGCTCTAAGAACCGGGGATTGCCCTCCTTGTAACCTTCACTAGTGATTAACAGGTGGGACAGTCCCATGTCCACACCGATGACTGATTCCTCATCCATATCGCTGATGGCCTTCGGCATCGGCTCCCCGTCATCACACAGGACGGACGCGTAGTATTTTCCTGTCAGACTGCGGGAGACCGTGACAGTCTTAATCTTCCCGGTAATCTCACGGCGCAATACGGCTTTGACATTGCCCACCTTCGGTAGGTACAGGCTGTTGCTGGTAACCACCTTGACGCGCTGTGGATAGGATATGGACTGCTTGCCGCGCTTGTTCTTGTGTTTGGGATAGCGCGCCTGCTTGTTGAAAAACCGCTCAAACGCAGTGTCCAGGTGCATCAGTGATTGCTGTAATGTCTGGCTGTCCGCCTCCTTCAACCAAGCCGTCGCCTTCTCCCTTTTCAACTCAACCAGCTTGTCCAGGGTCATGCGCCGGGTAACGCCTTCCCCATTCTCCTTCCATGCCTTGCTGCGCCAGTCCAAGGCGTAGTTGTATGCCCACCGTACCGCACCGAATTGAAAGGCCAGTGCAGCCTTCTGCTCAGCGGTGGGATACAAGCGGACTTTGGTTGCTTTGAACATGCTCGCATTATACCGGATATTGCGCCTTATATCCCCGCCCCGACCAATCGTCAGGACAGACGATTGGCACAGGCAACTGTCTGAAGAGTGGCGCACGGGTATGGGCGCCATGAGCGATGGGGTTTTACGGCGCGTTGGATAAATAATGAGGCCAATGGCAGCTATGCAGTGTGCATTTGATAAATTCCGATCGGACATTATACTGACAACGGTTATGGCTCCCGGACCCGCAAACTACACTAAATGACAACAATCATGCCGGAAAAAACGATTATCAATGATATTCAATGGTTTATGGAGCGCGAAGGGGAGGTCATAGCCACCTCCGAGCCGTTCGAGATAGACCGGGACAGGATACAGTCGTTCTGCACGGCCATAGATAACAGGGAATGGGTCCATTGGGACGAGGATCGTTGCAACGAGCAATTCGGCGGCGTAATTTCGCCCTTGTTCATGTTACCCGCGCTGTTCCCGACCCTGTTTTTCAACTCGTTCGAGTACGGCAAGATCAACGCCCTGTTCTACGGTACGAATAAATTTCG
>VYCZ01000464.1 GCA_009843675.1 Gammaproteobacteria bacterium
GCGTTCCACCCGCCAGGACTCCCGCGCTTCCAGGGGTTTGCCCTGGTACAGCATGTGAAAGCGGCAGACCGCGATATAGGGTTCATGGCTGTATTGTTCCCAGAACAGCCATTCGTCCACTTTTGCCTGCAGGTAATTGTCCAGGGGTAATAACGCGGTTCCATGTGCGAGGTAGCGGATAATTGCGTTCGACTGGGCCAGGCAACGCCCGTCTTCCAATTGAATTACCGGCACCTGTCCCTGTGGACTCATCCGTAAGAAATCCGGGGTGCGGCTCTCTCCCTGCATGATATCAACAGGTGTCCAGTCATAATCAAGTCCCAGAAAATCAGCAGTGTATTTTACCTTGAGGCAATTACCGGAATTGAGATCACCGTAAATTCTCATAGTGTGCTTATTTTGCTTTGTAAAACCAGAATTCCATCTCCACCGCGGCGTTGATGGGCAACGCGGTGGCGCCGACGGCCGATCGGGCCGGCAGGCGCATGTCGGCGCTGAAGACGGCTTCCCAGGATTTGTTGATTTCCGGGAACCGGTCCATCTGTGTAGTGAAGATGGTAGCGCTGACCAGGTCGTCCAGGGTCAGGCCGAAATCGGGCAGGGCTTCCAGCAGGTTGCTGAGGATCCTGGCAGTCTCCGGGCCGGCGCCGCCCGGTTCCAGTTGGCCGGTCTCCTTGTTCAGGGCGATCATGCCGGCGGTTTTGTAAAACGGCCCCGCTTTGACCAGCGGGCTGTAGCGGAACCGGGGCGCAGGCAGGTTTTCAGAACTCAGTGCTTCAATCATTAAGGAACCTCTGAGAGTTAATCAGAGGTTCCTACGGTACAGGGATGTGCCGTCCAAATCAATGACATAAAGTCATTGATTTGGAAGCAAAACAAAAATCGCATTTTTTGTTTTGCGTGCTCTGACAAGTCCAGGATGGACTTGTTCAGAGCCTTATTAACTTTAGTCCTCGTGTTTTCATGTCTTCAGGGATTACTTCGCCTTCCGGGAGCACCGCTCAGCCTGTTGCAGCCAGCGCGGCGGGTTCCCGGAAGCGCGGCATGACTTCCCGGGCGAACAGTTCCATGCTGCGCATGGCTTTTTCATGGGCCAGTTTACCGAACCAGTTGAAGATGATGATATGCTCAAGACCGCCTTCCTTGTTCAACCATTCGATCTTGTCGGCCACCGAGTCGGGCGTGCCGAATATGCCCAGTTTGTCGTAGATCTCATCAAAGGAAACGGTGTCGAAATATTCCAGGATTTCAGTGTAATTGGCGAACTGCTCCGCCACCTTGGCCTTGTCCCGTTCACCCCATATTTTCGCCGCGGTGCGCACGTACCACAGGACGTGGTCCCGCACGTCGGCTTTGACCTGCGCGTCGCTCTCTCCGACGTAGATGAATTCGTTATGGGCCATCTGCAGGTCAGTTCTTCCGGCTTCCCTTGTCATCCTGTGCCAGGCATCGAAATACGAGGTCTTGAGTATTTCATGAGGGCATAAATACGGGCCGATTAACCCGTTGATGCCCCGGTCTATGATTTTCTTCACTGTGTAGTCGCTGATAGCGGCCTGCCATATCGGCGGATGGGGTTTTGTATAAGGTTTCGGCAGCACGGAAAGCTCCGGGAATTGCCAGAACTCGCCGTCATAGGAAAAACTTTCCTCGGTCCAGGCCCGGCGGATGATGTCCAGCGCTTCGCTGAAGCGTTGTTCCGCTTCATGCAGGGTCAGGTTGAAACCGGCGAATTCCTTCGGCTGGTTGCCGCGCCCCACACCCACGTCCACGCGCCCCCGGCCCAGGTGATCCAGCGTTGCCCAGTCCTCCGCGACCCGCAACGGGTGCTGGAAAGGCAGCACGACGACCGCGGTGCTGATCCTGATCCGGGAAGTGTTGGCCAGGGCATGACCGGCTATCGCGGGGACGGACGGCCTTCCGTAAGGGCTGAAATGATGTTCGGTAAGCCAGACCGTGTCGAACCCCAGTTCTTCGGCAAAACAGATCTGTTCGGTGATGTGTTCATACGGTTCCGGCATGCCGTCAAGGACCTGCGGTACCAGTATCAGGCTGAACTTCAAGTTCTTCTCCCCACTGCCAAGCGTTGTTCGAACATGATAATACCCCAGCCCGCTTACCGAATCATCCGGATGATGGCCCGGAACAGCGGGCTTTCCGGGTTGGCCAGTTCACCGATAATGGAAAAGTGGTCGTGGCCGGCAACCTCCATGTGGGTAACCGGATACCCCGCCTCTTTGAGAATGTCTGCATAGGCCGCAGTCTGGCGGCGGATTTAGGCGGATTCATTTGCCCCGCAGGCGATGATAGACGGCGTGGGCTGCCCGGACAGGTGATAGATTGGGCTGTAGCGCCTGGCTGATTCCAGATCCAGCCGCAGCTTTTCATTGGGTTCGCACTTAAGCAGCGGTTCCAATTCGTACAGGCCGCTGATGGCGCAGGCGCCTTTCACCACGTCTGCGGGCAGGCCGTACTGCTCCGGCCAGTCATCGCTGAGCAGTTCCGCGGTCAGGTGCCCGCCGGCCGAATTGCCGCTCACGTATATCCGGTCGGGATCACAGCCGTATTCCGCGGCATGTTGATGCAGCCACTTCACCGCGTTTCTCACGTCGGCCACGATGTCGGACATCGGCACGGACGGCGCCAGCCGGTAATTGATGGGGACCCAGGCAATGCCCCGGGGAACGAACTCCCGGGCCGGGAAACGTCTCGGGTCCTTGCTGTTGAAGAACCAGTAGCCGCCGTGAATGAAGACCAGGATGGGCGCGCCGTCCTTGTCAGGAGTGAAAATGTCCAGCATCTGGCGCGGACCGGCAGCGCCGTAAGCAATATCCAGTTTCCCAGGCATGGTACGCACCAGTTCGTCGCTGAGCTCCTCGTAACGGCGTACGTGGTCGCCCATGCCAGGCGTCAGGTTGGTAAGGTACTGGCGGCGCAGCTCTTCCAGCGGATAGTCTCGCCAATTCATTTTTTATTTCCTGGGAAAGTTATCGGGATCACAACAGTATTTCACTTTTGAATCAAGTACGTAAAATCAACCGATTGGCATCGATTGTAAATCCTGCCCATCCTGTGTATCCATGTTAATATCCACTGGCCATGACCGGAACACATAATAACAAGGCCGGAAACTATCGCGTCCTCACCATCCTGTCGTTACTGAGCACCTGCGGCGCAGCGGTGTATTTCATTGCCCCCTTGCTGGTGGGTGGATACGTAACCCAACTCGGGTTCAGCAGCCAGCAGGGCGGCTATATAATCTCGGCGGAACTGGCCGGCTTTGCCGTGGCGCCGATACCCGCGGCAATCTGGGTCAGAAGGATCAATTGGCGCACGGCACTGTATCTTGCTGCCGGCAGCATTATCCTGATGAACCTGATCACTTCCTCACTGACCGAATTCTCTCTGTTCCTCGTGGTTCGTTTATTTAGCGGATTTGCCGCCGGGATACAACTGTCCGTCTGTATGGCCGTTATCCATCGGACCCTGGATCCGGACCGCAATCTCGGTTTCTGGTTCGGCCTGCAATTACTGGCGGGTTCGGTGGGAGTGATATTCCTGCCGGGTCTGATCGCAGACTTCAGTGTGGGCTCGGTGTTCCTGTTGCTGGCGGG
>VYCZ01000249.1 GCA_009843675.1 Gammaproteobacteria bacterium
CGACAGTCACGTGAGTACGGTCCATGCAAACCACGGCGAGAGAGTGGCGGCAGGCAACCCGCTGGTCGATCTTGATGCCGGCCGGCTCGCCGTGGAACACCGCCAGGCCCAGGTTGTGTATATCCAGGCGCGCGACAAGCTGGCCGAGCTGGAAGACTGGGACAACAGCGCCGACGTGGCGCGCGCCCGGCGCGCGTTGCGGCGCGCAGGGATAGCGCTCGATGATGCCGGGCGCAAGCTCCGGGAAACCGGTTTTCTGCTGGAGCAGGGCATCATCCCCGCGGCCGAGCATGAAGGCGCGCAACAGAGCCACCAGAACCGGCAACTGGATTTCGAGGAAGCCGAGCGCGAGCTGGCGGCGGTTAAGGCCAAGGGCGGCGCCGAGGCCAGGCGGGTGGCGCGACTGGAGGTGGAAAATGCGCAAGGGCGCGTGCGCGCGCTCGAGGAAAAACTGCGCCAGGTCGCGCTCACGGCGCCGATTCCGGGCATCATCATCGCGGCGGACAGCCCTGGGGACAAGCCCCTGGCGCGGGGTCGTCCGGTGGCGCAGGGAGAGTTGCTGCTGAGCATTGCCGACCATGAGCAGATCGCGGTAGTGACCAGTGTCGATGAGGTGGACGTCCGCAAGGTCAAGGTGGGCCAGCGCGCCACGATTACCGGTCCCGGATTTCCCGACCTGGAGATCGCAGGAGGTGTCACCTATGTGTCCGCGCGGGCAAACGACAATGCGCGGCAACGGAACACCTCGCAATTTGAAGTCATCGTCGCCCTGGACCCGCTGGAGGCGGCGGCGCGGGCGCGGCTGCGCGTCGGGATGTCCGCCTATATCACGATTGTGGTGCACAATAATCCGGGGGCGCTGCTGGCGCCGCTGGCGGCGGTGGAGAGCGCCGGCGGCGAGGCCTGGGTGCGCGTCATCGACCCGGACACCCGCGCGCCGGAACGGCGCGCGGTCAAGCTCGGTCTCACCACGCTCGATTCAGTCGAAGTAGTGGCTGGACTCGCGGCCGGCGAAGAAATTGTGCTGACGCAGAAATGAGCAACAAACCCTGTTGCTGTTCAGCCCGGCTGCGCGTTAACGCACAATACCGGGACCGGAACGCGGCGCCATGAAAGCGGCAAACGGGATGCTGCGCCTGATCGATGTCCGCAAGTCCTACCGGATCGGGCCGTCCACCAGGGAGGTCTTGCAAGGCATCCGCCTGGACGTCAACGCCGGCGACCTGGTGTCGATCATGGGACCGTCGGGCAGCGGCAAGACCACGCTGATGAACATCATCGGCCTGCTGGACCGACCGACCTCCGGCGCCTGTCTGCTGAACGGGCGCGATGTCGCCCGGCTGACGGACGACGAATTATCGACCCTGCGCAACGAACACATCGGCTTTGTATTCCAGTCCTTCCAGTTGCTGCCGCAGTTGACGGCCCTGGAGAACGTCTGCCTGCCCCTGGTATATCGCGGCGTTGCGCGCGCGCAGCTGCGGACGCGCGCGCTCCCGCTGCTGGCGCGCGTGGGCATGGCTGACTGGGCCGGCCATCGGCCCAGCCAGCTCTCCGGCGGCCAGAAACAGCGCGTCGCCATTGCCCGGGCCTTGGCCGGAGAGCCTACACTGCTGCTTGCCGACGAGCCCACCGGCGCCCTGGATTCCGACACCGCGCTCGAAGTGATGACGCTGCTGCTGCGCCTGAACGCGGAGCAGGGAGTCACGATCCTGATCATCACCCACGACCCGTTGGTCGCGCGCCAGTGCGCGCGCCAGGTCCGCATCCGCGACGGCAACCTCCATGAAGTAGGCGCCGGGGCCGCCGGCGTTATCGCCCCGCGACCAACCCGGCCGGACCCGGAAGTCATGCGCGCGCCTGGCGCGCGTCCGCAGCCATGACGCCGACCCCCACGCCGCTGCCCAGGACCCTCTCCGTCCTGCGCGCGAATGCCCTGCAGGCGCTAGACAGCCTGCGCAAGGCCAGACTGCGGACCTTGCTGGGCCTGGTTGGCATCATGATCGGCATCTCCTCGGTCATCACCATGGTCTCGCTGGGGGAGATCGCCAGGGAACAGGCGCGCAAGCAGTTCGAGGCCCTGGGCACCGATATCCTGGTCATCCGCAAGTCGAACGAGGGCGCCAGCCCCGAGCAACGGGCGGCGGTGATCGGTTTGCCGGATGCCGTGGCGCTGCCGGCCGCGGTCCCGTCAATCCGTGACGCCGCGCCCAGGACCTCGGGCTACGGCAGTTTTCATTACGCCGGCAGGAAAGTCGGCGAAGGAACCATCCAGGGCGTCACTGCGTCCTTCGCAAGCCTGAACCGGCTGTTTCTGCAGGCCGGCCGCTTCATTTCAGACCTGGATGTTGACCGCTACTATTGTGTCATCGGCGCCGACGTCGGCGCCGCCATGCGCCAGGCCGGGGCGGACCGGCTCACCGGCCGGCTCATCGAGGTCAATGAGACCCTGTTCACCGTTGTCGGCGTGTTGCACGAGGCGCCAGAGAACTACTCGTTACCCATTCAGATACAGGCGAACGAGTCCGTATTCGTGCCGGTTACCACCTCCGGGCGGATCGTTTCCAATCCGGATATCGACGTGATTATCGCCAGGTCGGGCGCCGGCGTTCATTACCAGACCGCGGTGGACGACGTCCGCTCATTCTTTCGCAGCAGGTCGCCGCACCTTGCTCTCCACATTGTCACCGCGCAGGAGTTGATCGCCAGGATGGAAGCGCAGATGCGGATTATGACCCTGCTGCTCGGGGCGGTGGGCAGCATCGCCCTGATCGTCGGCGGCATCGGGATCATGAACATCATGCTTGTGTCGGTGGCGGAAAGACGCCAGGAGATCGCCATCCGGCGCGCGCTGGGCGCGCGCCGCCGGGACATTCAAAGCCAGTTCCTCATCGAATCCATCCTGCTCACGGTGGCCGGCGGGCTGCTCGGTATCGCGCTCAGCCTGGCGGCCACCTGGATGATCTGCCGGTTCACGGGCTGGGAGTTCCTCATCTCGGGCCTGTCCGTGGTGAGTGGTCTCGGCACCGCGACGGCAGTCGGCCTGTTCTTCGGGTTGCAGCCGGCGCACCAGGCCTCCCGCCTCGACCCCATCGCGGGCCTCCAGGCCAAGTGAACCGTGATGCGGCACTATTTTTATCGTTATGTATAGTATCTGGCGCTTTTCGGTAAAAACAGCAGGTTTTTGGTCTGTTGTGTATAATTTTCGGCAATAACGGAGATGGTAATGCCAAAACACACCCGACAACCGGAAGCTGACCCCATCGACCGGACGCCAGCCGTTATTGAACGGGTCGGCGGCGGAAGAGCGCTTTCCCGGGGGTTGCTTTCGTGAGCGCCTGCAATGTCCGCAACCGCACGATCTTCTGTGATGACAACATTGACGTTCTGTCGGGCATCAATGCGGATTCCATTGACCTGATTTACCTGGACCCGCCGTTCAACAAGAACAAGGAATTCATCGCGCCCATCGGTTCCAGCGCCGAAGGGGCGGGCTTCAAGGATATTTTCCGCGAGGATGATTTGAAGGATGAATGGCTGCTGACCATCGCGGAAGATGAACCCGGCCTGTTCCATTACCTGAACGGCATCAAGGG
>VYCZ01000349.1 GCA_009843675.1 Gammaproteobacteria bacterium
TCACGATTGTATAAGGTGTGGACATGAAGGAACCATGCAGCATATCCAGCAGGTACAGAAAATCGACAGCCAGTTTTTCCCGGTTGCGCACGTGGAGGACGGTAAAACTCTCATCGCTGGACGGAATGTGCACGGCGCCGAACGGATTGGCGGTGTCGATGGTGGGGACCCGCTGCAGGTTGATGTCCGTGCGCGAGAATTGCGGGGTAATGTAGTGGACATAATCATACATGCGTTCCAGGATCATACCGGTCGCATCTTCACTGCTGTAGCCGCGTACCGCCTTGTCGCGCTGGATTTTCTGGATCCATTCCAGGTTGATGATCGGCGTGATGCCGATAAGCACGTCGACATACCGGGCTATGTTTACTTCATCGGTAATCAGGCCGCCGTGAAGACCCTCATAGAGCATTAAGTCCGTATTTTCAGGCAGGGGTTTCCAGGGCGTCAGTGTGCCGGGTGTCCCCCCGTGGCGCGCGGCATCCGCATCGTTATGAATATAAAAGCGCTGTTTGCCCGTGCCGTGTTCGGCGTACTCCTTGAAACCGGCTTCGAGTTCCTTGAGCAGGTTCCCTTCCGGCCCGAAGTGAGTGATATGCCTGCCCTCGCGCATGGCCTGGCGGGTCAACCGTTCCATTTCCTCCCGGTTATAGCGGTGGTAGCTGTCTCCTTCTATCACCGCGGCCTTGATGCCCTGGCGATTGAAAATTTTCTCGAAGGCCTCCTTGATATTGGTAGTCCCTGCCCCCGATGAGCCGGTTACCGCGATAATAGGATGTTTTTTTGACATGCTGTTCGTATCTACGCTGCGTTTTGCCCTAACACAGAAAACCGTGAGGATGATACTGTATACTTTCCCCACATAGCGCCGGGTTCATTAATGAATTTGTCACCATGAAGCAAAAAAAGTCCACTGATCTTGAACTTTACTTGCGCTTGTTGACTTATGTAAAGCCCTATCTGAGGATTTTTCTCGTCGCAGTGTTTGCCCTGGCTGTTCTGGCGCTGACCAGCCCGGCCATTGCCGCGTTGTTCAAGAACATTACGGAAGGCGTATTCCAACTCTCCGAAATCAACTTGGTGACCCATGTGATCGTGCCGATCATCCTGGTCTTCCTGGTCGCCGCGGTTGCATCTTATATCAGCAGGTATGCCTTGGCCTGGGTCGCGGACAGGCTTGTGATGGACCTGCGGATGGAGATGTTCAACCGCCTGCTGTCTGTGCCCTGCGCCGGCCTGGACCGGCACAGTGCCGGCAGCCTGATCTCCAGATTCACCTTCGATGCGGCCCAGTTGAAGGAGGCGGCAACCAACGTCATCACCACCCTGAGCCGGGATACCCTGAGCATTATTGGACTGGCGGCCTGGATGGCCTGGATCGACTGGGCGCTGACGCTGGTCGCGTTCCTGGCCGGGCCGGTTATCCTGTCAGTGTTGCTGCTGTTGCGCCGGCGCTTGCGCAGGATAAGCCGGCTGGTGCAGGATTCCATGGCGGACCTCCACAATGCACTTGGTGAAGCTATCGCCGCGCACCGCATCATCAGGATTTTTGCCGGGCAGGAGCAGGAGTCTGAAAGGGTCGGGCAAAAAGCCAACGCAAACCGCCAGGCAAACATGAAATTTGTTGCAGCCTCGGCCGCAGGCACACCAGCGATCAACGTGATTACGGCGCTGGCGCTGGGCCTCATCGTTTACGTGGCCGCGCAACACGCGGCCACGGACCGGATCACCGTGGCCGAATTCAACTCCTTTTTTGCCGCATTGCTGATGCTGTTGAGCCCCCTGCGGCGCTTGGCGCGCATTAATGAAGACTTGCAGAGGGGACTGACCGCGTGTGAGAGCGTGTTTGCATTTATAGACCAGGAAGCAGAGGCGGACGCCGGCAAGGTTTCTGTCTCCCGGCTGACGGGACAAATCGAAATTCGCAACCTGAGCTTTGCCTACGGCACAGCGGACGAGCCGGTGTTGCAGGACGTGTCATTGAACGCGCAGCCTGGGCAGCTTATCGCGATTGTCGGTCCCTCTGGCAGCGGCAAGACATCCCTGGTAGATTTAGTTGCCCGTTTTTATGACGCGCAGGGCGGTGAGATGCGGGTGGACGGCCATGACATTCGCGACCTCTCCCTCGCCTGCCTGCGGGAGAATATCGCCTTGGTCAGTCAGGACGTGGTACTGTACAACGATACCGTGTTCAATAACATCGCCTACGGCGGCAACCGTGGGGCCGGCATGGAACGGGTCAGGGAAGCGGCTCGCCTGGCCGACGCCCTGACGTTTATCGAGGATCTGGAAAACGGCTTCGATACGGTCATCGGTAATAACGGGTCCCGGCTGTCGGGCGGGCAACGCCAGCGCATCGCCTTGGCGCGGGCGTTGTTGAAGGACGCTCCCATCCTGGTCCTAGATGAAGCCACGGCCGCTCTGGACACTGAATCGGAGCGCAGGATTCAACAGTCCCTGGCTTCAATCCGGCAGGACAGGACCTGCATAATCATTGCCCACCGCCTGACCACCATTGAAAATGCCGATCAAATACTCGTCATGGACAACGGTAGGCTGGTCGAGACTGGCACGCACGACCAACTGATTGCCCGAAACGGAGTGTATTCACGCTTGTATGCCGGGGAAAAAGATGTGTCCGACCAGGACAGAAAGGCGGACTGATCGGGGAACTTCTGGTAAAATATTCACGGATTTCCTCACACGGGTATCGAGAGAAAAGGAGAGCGTTTTGCAAACAGCTTTATTCCCCGAAGATGCGGCCCTGGCAGCGCCGCCAAGGAGCAACGGCAGTATAAACAGGCTGGACGTTGATGACAGGCACTTCCACGACTGGTATCGATTCGTCCTGTCATTTCCTGCCCATCTTGTTCGTGAATATCTCCGCAGGTTTGAGTTGAACGAAGACGATATGCTGTTGGACCCGTTTTGCGGTGCTGGGACAACACTGGTCGAGGCAAAACGTCACGGCATACCCAGTACAGGCATAGAAGCAAACGCCGTCGCGCATTTTGCCTGCTCCGTAAAAACAGATTGGGATGTTGATCCTGCCGAACTGAAGGAACATGCCCATTCACTGGCAAGACAGGCAAAGGAAATTATCGATTCATGGAGCAGGGCATCTCTTCGAACACTGCCGGAAGAGTCATTCAACCTGTTGTTAAACGGATCAATAAGTCCGTTGCCGTTGCATAAGTCTTTGGTGCTACGGGACCAAATCGAAGAGAATGAAGACGTCGGCTACAAACGGCACGAATTGCTTGCGCTGGCAAAATCATTGGTTTTTTCCGCCAGCAACCTGTATTTTGGCCCGGAGGTAGGGGTACGGCGGACAAAAAAAACAGATGCGCCGGTTATCGAAAGCTGGTTGACTGAAGTGGAAAAAATCGTAGCGGATTTGCGTATGAAAAGATGCTTGGATGCGCCCGCTACGGTATATCATGCAGATGCGCGGCAACTGGCTTCGCTGTTATCCCCTGAAAGTATCAGCGCCGTTTTTACGTCCCCGCCTTATCCGAACGAGAAAGATTATACGAGAACCACGCGGCTGGAAAGCGTGATGTTGGGATATATCAAAAACA
>VYCZ01000049.1 GCA_009843675.1 Gammaproteobacteria bacterium
GGTTGTTCACCACCGTGCCGATGAGGATCAGGAAGCCCAGCATGGTGATCACGTCAAAGGACTGGTGTACGTCATCGAGTCCCAGCAATGACAGGTTGCCGCCTACAGCGTTCAGCAGCCACAGTCCGAACAGCCCCCCGCCGATGCCGACGGGAACGGTGGTCATCACCAGCAGCGGGTAGCCCCAGTGGGAGAAGATGGCAACCAGCAACAGGTAGGAAATGAACACGGCAATGATGAAGTTCCCTTTCAGGGCATCCCGTGTATCTTCAAGCTGGTCGCTGGCCCCCGTGATACGCATACTGATGCCATCCCCGATTTCACCGCTTGCCCTCAGTTCTTCGATAATGCCGCGCCGGACCATGTCCACGCCCTGTTCCAACGGTATGTCCCGGGGCGGAACGATGCCCAGGGTAATGGTCCTCTCACTGTCCACCCGGCGGATGGTCTCGGTATTCACGGTCTGCCGTACCTCCGCCACCGCGCTCAGCGGCACCGCGCCGCCGCGGGGCGAATACAGCATAATGTCGTCCACGTCCTCCGGTTGCGAGATGGTGCCCCGGGTGGAGTACAGGAACATGTCGATCTTCTCATCACCCAGGAAGAACTCATCCACGAACGCGCCGTCAGAGAAGGCCCAGATGGCATAGCCCAGGTCGCCGGCGTCAATGCCCAGTTCACCGGCCCGTTCCCAGTCGGGGAGTATCTCCACCAATGGTTGTCCTATGGTCAGGCCGGGGGGTTGGGCACGGATCTGCGGGTTCTCGAACACCGAGCGCGCCTTGATGAAGGCCTTGAGTCCGGCGTCGAACAGCGGCACCAGGTCGGCGCCGCTCAACTCCAGGTTGATGCTCCTCGATCCGCCCATGTTGCCGGAAAACAGCGAGCCACGGGAAGCAAACGCATGTATTCCCGGGATCTCCCGGATCTTCCCCATCACGATGTTGAGCATGTCGTCAACCTGGTCCGGGGACGTGGCCTCCGGCATGAGCACGCTGCGCGAGGAGGTTGCATAACCGATAACATAATTCAGGCCGGGGAAGCCGGATTCCCCACTGGCGTACTCGTCAGGGTCCTCGCCGATATGCGGCACCAGGAAATCATCCACGGACTTGTGGATCGCGTGCATCTCCTCGATGTTGTAGCCCGGCGGCGCAAACAAACGGACAAATATCTTCTGCTCCTCCCCTTCCGGCAGGTATTCCGCCTTGGGGATGGCGGCAAAGATGAGCGCGGTGATGCAGCCCACCAGGGTTACCAGGCCCAGCCGGCGCGTCATTCCCTTCATCAACCACTGTACGAACCGGATCAGCATCCCGCCGACCTGCTGTCCCGCAACGTACAACCCGGCAACGGCCGCGGGTTCGGCCCTGTTCAGCGTGAGAAACCGGCTGCACAGGGTCGGCACCACCAGGGTCGCAACCAGCAGGGACATCAGTATGGAGGCGGAAATGGCAACAGCTATATCGGAATACAACTGCCCGGCTTCCTGCCTGATGAAGATGATGGGGAGGAATACGAACACTGTGGTCAGTGTGGATGCCAGCAACGCCGGCCACACCTCGGCAACCCCGTCCAGCGCGGCGCGCCGGCGGTCCTTGCCGGCTGTCCGGTGCCGGTAGATGTTTTCCAGCACCACGATGCTGTTGTCCAGGGTCATGCCGATGGCAAAGGCGATCCCCGCCAGGGAGATCACATTGATGGTGCGCCCGCTGATGAGCAGCCCCAGGAAGGCCGCGAGGGTGCAGACGGGAATGCCCAGGGCGCCGATGAGGGTGGCGGATGGCGTCCTGAGGAACAGGTACAGCACGACGGTGGCCAGCAGGGCGCCGAGGACCAGGTTGTTGCGCACGTTGCTCACTGAGTCGGTGATGTACCCGACGTCATCGAAGTTGTACTCCATGCGCATACCCCGCTCCTTCAACAGTCCGTCGTTCAGTTCCCCGACCTTGTTTATGACCCTGTCCCTGACTTCCACCACGTTAGCGCCGATCTGCCGGCTTACCCCCAGGCTCACGGTCTGTACCCCCTGCGAGTAGAAGTAGGTGTCAATCTCGAACGTGGACAGTTCGACATGGCCCAGGTCGCGCAGACGCACGAACGCGCCGTCACGGCGGGCGACCACCATGTTTTCCATGTCCGCGGTGGTCTCAAACCGCCCTATGGTCCTGAGCAGGTAACGGCGCTTGCCGCTGTCAAGATCGCCGCCGGACACGTCCCGGTTGCGCGCGCGGATGGCGCTGCGCACCTCAGACAGCGTGATCCGGCGTTCGACCAGCTTTACCGGGGCCACGTATATCTTGACCTGCCGCTCCGCCCCGCCGTACATGGTGACTTCCGAGACGCCCCGGACCCGCTCAAGCTGCACGCGCACGTTATCTTCCAGGAAATCGCGCATTTCCACCATGTCGATGCCCTGCGGATTGCCCGGCAGGGGCTGCGTGGAGAAGAACTTGATCGGGTTCTCCGCGGAGTTGGCGACGAGACGGGGTTCATCGACGTTTTCCGGGTAGCCGGGGACCTGGGTCAGGGCATTGTTTACCCGGATCAGGACCTCATTGATGTCCGTGCCGTAAGGGAACTCCAGCTTGATCTCGCCCAGGCCGGTCACTGCCCGGGAGATCATGCGGTCCAGACCCGGAATCCGGCGCAGGTATTCCTCCTGTTCGACGATGATCTCCTTTTCCACGTCCTGGGGCGTGGCGCCGGGCCACTTGGTGATCACGGTCACCACCCGCACGTCGAGATCCGGGATCATCTGTATGGGCACGCGAAAAACGGCAAGGATGCCGAACAGGCAGATGATCAGCACCCCGACGGCGATAATCAGCGGTTTCTCTATGGCAAACCTGAACATGCGTCAGCCTATTGCGTCGTTTCAGGGTAGTTGAGTCAGGACCTGTTCCAGGGGCGGGCGTTCCGCCGCCGGCACCTCAGCCGGGAAGCCGTACCAGAACAATCCCACTATATCTTCCCGGTCGGGGTCCGCGCCGATGATGTGATAAAACTCCCTGGTCCTGGTCACTGCGCCGGTGGTCCATTTAACCCCGATACCCTCATCCCACAACAGCAGCATCAGGTTCTGGGCGGCACAGCAACAGGAGGCGTAGTTTTCCTGCATGGTCACCGCGTCATCCGATTTCAGGCAGGTCAGCGCCAGCCAGCCGGGCACTTCCCGCCAGCGCCTGAGCTTGATGTCCGCGGCCCGCTCCCCCTGTTTATCATTGACGAGCCTTGCGTTCAGCAGGCAGATGCGCTCCTTGCTCTGCTCACCCAGCAGGTAGAAGCGCCAGGGTTGCGTCAGGTAATGGTTCGGCGCCCAGACGGACTGTTCCATGGCCGCGCGTACTACTGCCTCAGCAGGCAGGTTGCCGGGCTCGAACTGGTGAATGGTGCGGCGACTTCTTATGAGGTCTTTTATCTCCATGTGCAAGCGTGCTTCGGTCAATCAGTGCATGAAGTATTGAAACAAGTCGTTCAGGTAACGGGCGCATTTTTCCGTTTCCTTAAGCAGTCCCGGTTCCTGTTCCAGCAGACCATCGGCCCTGGCGGCGTTTACCTGC
>VYCZ01000303.1:0-2971 GCA_009843675.1 Gammaproteobacteria bacterium
CCGACTGGCACGACTTCAATATTGGGGACGTTATCGGGAACTACTACGACCTGCTTTGAGACCAGGGCGCGGCGCACCCCGTCGGCATGTCATTGCTGGCACATGCCCCTGCGCCACTCCAACCCCCGTTTGCACGGGGGCTGCTCCCGCTTGACAACCTCCCTGCCGTCTGGCAACTTGCAGGCATCGGACCTGGGGAAGACCATGACTGCTAACTGGGCAAATCAGACCATGTGGACGGCGGATAATATCTATATCCTGCGCGGCATGAATGACGCCGCCGTTGACCTGATTTACCTGGACCCACCGTTCAATTCCAAAACCAACTACGCCGCGCCGCTGGGCAGCAAGGCCGCCGGCGCCGCCTTCAAGGATACCTGGAGCCTGTCCGACATTGACGCGGAATGGATCAACCTGCTGGAAGGCAAACACCCGGCATTGCAACGCGTGCTGCTGGCCGCGACCAGCAACAGCGACAAATCCTACCTGGCGTATATGGCGGTCCGGCTGCTGGAAATGAAGCGGATATTAAAGCCGACCGGCTCAATCTATCTGCATTGTGATCCGACCATGAGCCACTATCTCAAGTTGGTGATGGATGCAATTTTTGGCAAGCACTCCTTTCGGAACGAAATTATCTGGCATTACCGAAGATGGACAGGAAAATCAAAACGGTTTCAAAAGTTACATGATGTATTGCTGTTCTATTCCAAAACAAAAGAACATAGCTTCAATGTTCAATATGATTCCTACACAGAAAAATCACTTGCCAGGAAACAGCATTACCATACTCGCATAAAAGATGATGATGTTTATGTTACATCGATTGACAAAAAGGGGGTAAGGGCTGGAGATGTCTGGCAAATACCAGTGCTTAATTCGCAGTCAAAGGAACGAGTCGGTTATCCGACACAAAAACCCTTACCGCTTTTGCGGCGCATCATCCGCGCATCCAGTAATCCCGACGATACGATATTGGACCCGTTCTGTGGGTGTGCTACGGCCTGTATAGCTGCCGAAATAGAGGGCAGGCAATGGGCAGGGATAGACATATCTTCCAAAGCCGCAGAGTTAGTCCAGCAGCGTTTTCTGGACGATATAGGGCGGGTTACGTTTGATGGCATCGTCCGAACGGACATACCGAAACGTACCGACCTGGGCAAGCTGCCGCCGTACAATTGCAAACCTAATCAGACCAGGCTGTACGGCGAGCAGGCCGGATACTGCGCCGGGTGCAGCACGCATTTTGAATTGCGACACCTGGAAATGGATCACATTATCGCCCGCAACAAGGGCGGCACGGACCATATTGAAAACCTGCAATTACTCTGCGGCAACTGCAATCGCGTCAAAGGCGACCGGGGTATGGAGTACCTGCGGGTGAAACTGCAACTGTAGGGGAGCGCAATACACAGCTCGAAGCCGGACTCCGAACAAACATCGCTCATCTGTTCCCACGATACAGCGTCCACAGGCCGTGCCAGCAGGCGCCAGGCCAGTGCGCGCACGCTTTCGACCTGCGCGGCGCTGAGGCTGACCACGTCGATGCCTTGCTCTCCGGCCTGGTCCTCCAGCGCGTTCATACGCCGACCATCGGAGCGCCTGCGAGACCGCCTCGAACTATGCGCTCAACACTTCAATTTCTGAGCACTTCAGTAGTTTCTTGTCACTTGTGACCAAAGTCAGACCGAGCACCTTGGCCGAAGCTGCGATAAATCTGTCGGCGGGGTCTTGATTCGCTACGGAGATACTTCTGCTGCTCATCGCAATTTCCATAGAAATTGGAACCTCCACAATCGGGCTGTTCCGCAATGCTTCGGCGAGCCAGGACTCGGCATTGGTGGCAAGCCCAATCCTGCCCTTTTCCGCAAGCAACAATGTCTCCCAACAGCTTATCGAGGAAAGGTGGAGGATTGAATCTTCTGAAGCCAATAGCGCCAACGTGTTATCGTGAATACGATTTGGCGCAAGCAGGCTCCATAGCCAGACATGCGTATCAAGTAGCAGGTTCATGGCTTACAAGGGATGCCTGTCACGGCTGCGAAGTCAATGCAGAGCCTCCCAATCATCCAAATCGCCGACTGGTTCAACGATATCGCCCAAAATCCGGCCTGTGCCTTTCATGCTGCCGATCCAATCCGAACCCGCTGGTTTGGGAGGAGGCACAACCCGGGCAACAGGCTTGCCATAGCGGGTGACGAGCACGGGGGCGCCTGTCTCGGCGACCTGTGCCAGGACTGCGAGGCACTTGGCTTTGAATTGGGAAACGCTGATCTGGTTCATACTGACACGCTAGCATGGTCTACATAAGTAGTCAACATCTATCAACCATCCGCATTTTCGACGGAATATCCAAGGTTTTTGTAACCTTGGATGCGCTTCTCGCACATACGCCTCAGCATCGGAACAAGGTTATCTACATAATCGTAAACAAGCACTTCCCGTTTTTCGGGATTCGGTCGATGCAGGCGACCGACATATTGCGCCAGCACTCCCTTCCAGGAAACAGGCATTGCAAGAAACAGCGTATCAAGACGGGCATCGTCAAAACCCTCCCCTATGTAGCGGCCTGTTGCAATCAATACCCTCTCTTCCGTTTCGGGTATTTCCTCAAGACGTTGCAATATCTCGCGGCGTTGCCTTACTCCCATGCCGCCGTGAAGCAGCAGAACGTTCCGCGCGAAACGGCTGAGCCTCTCGGAAAGCCGGAAAGCATGGTCCTTGCGTTCGGTGATGATGACCGGCGAGCGCTGTTCATCCAAGGTCTTCAATACATCATCGAAAATCAGCGTATTGCGTGTCTCGTCCTTAGACAAAGCTGTATAAATTCGCTGAACAGGAATACGCTGTTCCCCGATTTCTGCCGAAAGCTGGAATTCAGTTGGGCGCAGGACCACCCGGTGTTTGAACGCACGTTTGCGGGCTTGCGCTTTTGCGGTAGTCCTGAATCGCACCGGGCCGCATTGCATGA
>VYCZ01000303.1:2981-3560 GCA_009843675.1 Gammaproteobacteria bacterium
GATGATGACCATCCTTACGGGTCACGGTGGCAGAAAGTCCCAGGACATATTTCGCCTTCGCATGCCAGAAGAGCCTCGGCAGACGCTTTCTGCTCCGATGTCAATTCACCAAGAAACCCTGCCTTGATCTGGTGGCCGGAGTACCGTTCGTCGCGTAGATTCATAGGAGTCAAAGCCGATGTCGGGGTTGCGCTTCATGGTTTCGGTTAACAGGTGTGCGCCAAGACGTCGAGCAAGCGCCACGGGTACCGGCTCTGCGAAGAATATCCACACGTGACCGCCATTGCCGGAACGCGATCTCTCGAGGGCTGAGGGTACCTGTTTTGACCGGCAAGTAGTCAGAAAGGCTTCCGCGTCCTGTTGCCACGTCTGTTTATCAAAATCGGCAGCAAGAAACCAGCAGGCGCCGTCAGCAAGCATGGGATATACGCCTATCGTTTGACGTCCACGCAAGTGCCAGTCGACCACCTCGTCGGTTACTCTCAGGAAGTCCTGATTCGGACACTCACCGCATTTGACCTTGGGCTTGCCGCATATTCCGGGTTTCCACTCATTGCCGCAGGCCGGCGCATAACCAGC
>VYCZ01000456.1:0-1154 GCA_009843675.1 Gammaproteobacteria bacterium
TGCGTCTAAAACATCGTAACAGTGAGACCGGGCCGGTAATGCCGGTCGTCTTCTTCGGACACGGCAGTCCCGCCAATGCCATCGAGGATAATGAGGCGACCCGCGCCTGGCATGATATCGCCGGTTCGATACAACGGCCCAGGGCAATCCTGTCCATTTCGGCGCACTGGTACACCCACGGCAGCGCTGTTACCGCCATGGAAAAGCCGGACACCATCCATGATTTCGGCGGCCCCTTTCCGGCGCCGTTATTCGATGTACAGTACCCTGCGCCTGGTGACCCCGGACTGGCGCAGCGGGTATCTGAACTGCTGGCGCCGTTTCCGGTACAGATGGATCAATCATGGGGGCTGGATCACGGCACCTGGTCGGTACTGGTAAACGCGTACCCGGAAGCCGAAATCCCGGTAGTCCAACTCAGTCTTGACCTGGACAGACCGCTGGACGGGCATTACGCACTGGGGCAGCGCCTGCGACCGTTAAGGCGCGAAGGTATACTCATTATGGGCAGCGGCAATATCGTACACAACCTGGCTTTGATGGACTGGTCAAATCCTGGAGCGACTCCTTTCGACTGGGCCGTTCGGTTTAATAACATGATCAAGGAACATATCCTGGACAATAACCCGCAAGGCATTTGGGAATTTCAACGCCACGGGCGGGACGCCATGCTCGCGGCTCCCTCGGCAGAACATCTGTGCCCGCTGCTGTATACTCTGGGCGCGCGTGAAGATTCGGACACGATCAGGGTTGAAACGGATTTTATCTTCAATAAATCACTGAGCATGACCAGTGTGGTCTTTGATACAGGGAACAGAATATGAGGATATGGGCACCTGAAAGACGCTGGTGGCTGTTCACCATCGCCAGCCTGTACTTCTTCTTCATCACCGCAGCCACTTTCAGTTCCCTGGGTGTGGTGCTGCCTTACATGATCGAGGAGTATTCCTGGAGTTGGTCCGAGGCAGGCACGGGTTTTTCACTGCTGGCGCTGCTGGTGGGCCTGGCCGGCGCCCTGCCCGCCTGGACCATACGGCGTTTCGGCATCAAGGCAACCTATCTTATCGGCTCGGTTGTCATGGCCTGCGGTTTTACCCTGATTGCCGCGGGAACCGGACTGTACAGTTTCTGGACCGGCGCGAGCCTGCTGGGAG
>VYCZ01000456.1:1164-3560 GCA_009843675.1 Gammaproteobacteria bacterium
CTGCTTGGTGTGGGGTTTGAGCTGCGCGCCACGGTGCCCGGAATTTTCCTGATCTCTGACTGGCTGTCTGACCGGCGTTCATTCGCTATCGGGCTGTATATGACCCTGGGCGGGCTGGGCGCCGTGGCCGGCCCGCCTGCCGTCACCCTTATCGTCAGCCATACGGATTCCTGGCGGCTGCACTGGTGGTCTATGACCGCTGCCATCCTGGCGCTGACGCTGCTTGCCGGCGCGTTCATCACAAAACGAAACACCGGGAACGACGGCGCTGACGCTGCAGCCCCTTTACAGGATGAAAAAACCTCCGACAAGGTGTTCAGGACAAAGACTGACTGGCGCTACCGCGACGCGCTGCGCACGCCGCAATACTACGTAATCGTCGCGGCGTTGACGTTGACCCTGTTGTGTACCCTGACCATGAACAGCTGGGCTTTTACTCACCTGGGAATGCTCGGCATATCGGCCGCGTTGGCTACGCTGGCGCTGAGTGCAGATGGAGCGGTAAATGCCTTGTCCCGCGCCCTGGGTGGTATGCTGGCCACCCGCATCGATCCCAAATGGTTGCTGGTGGCAGCGCTGGTCGGGGAACTGATCGGTATGCTGGCCCTCTCGGTCGCGGATAACCCGGTTGCGCTGGTGATATTTGCCGTCGGCGAAGGTTTCGGATTCGGCGTATGCTTCCTGGCTACCGCGGTGCTGTTGCTGAATTATTTCGGGGAGAAAAATAACCCCGAACTGCTCGGCACCATGAATTTCCTCACAACGGCGGCCATGGTGGGACCCGTCCTCGCCGGCTATATCGCCGGCAGGACCGGTGGTTTCTCCGTTGTGTTCCAGTTGAACGCGGCGCTGCTTCTGATCATGATAGTGTTCGTCGCCGCTATGAAACCCCCGAAAAAGTGATCAATCATGGCTTTCATCTTCCGCCATCGGCAAACGTATGTTCCTGGCGGGTACGATTGTTGAAATTGCATGTTTATAAACGAGTTGACTCACCGAGTTTTTCAGAAGAATAACGAACTGATCGAATGATTCAACGTGTCCCTGCAGCTTGATACCGTTTGCCAGATAAATCGATACGGGAATACGTTCCTTGCGTAAAGTGTTAAGAAATGGATCCTGGAGTGTGTGCCCCTTGCTCATAATACCACCTCATTTCTAATCTTTCTGATTATTATTATCCGCATTGTTACCCCTTTGCCCGGTCCGTTCCTGCGACCGGTTGCGGTAAGACCCCAGCGCGGGCTTAAATAAACAGTATATTACATAGCGCGTGAAAACGCGGGATTGTTGTGCAAAAACTGTTCAAAAAAGGACAAAAGCTTGACCGAGGGTTTGCGGGTTTGGTACGGGTACTTCAGCAACCGGCAAACAAAGATCCAGGGGAAAGATTATGACTCAGTATGGTATATCCCCCGTCGGAAGACAGCAGCCAGCAGGAACCATACAGCACTTGCCTTCCGTGGAACGCTATAATGAGTTAATCCTTATTCTTTTTCTTTCCCCCGAATCCAAAATCATTAATCTGCCGGTTGCATATGGGCACTCCGCACGACAGCCCATCGCCGGTCCGTGCAATCCGGCGCGACACACTCATGCAGAAGTTGAACTTGCCAACAGGCAAAATAAACATCGTATTGCTGACCATAAACTTGATTGGAATATGAAGTATCCGTGTTATTTGCCCCGCTTTTTTCTTTCCTTGAGCGAGATTGAAAACCACTTTACTGTACTTGTAACCCCCTTGTCAAGCTTTTCTCTGAATTTCTTAATAAGAATTGTGAGGGGTTTGTGAGGATTTTGCGTGCAAAAACTCCATAACCTCTTTTGCGATCCCCGTTTTGGCGCTATCGAACCAGGTGGCGTTTTCCTCCGTTCTCAACCAGGTGATCTGGCGATTGGCCAATTGACGCGTTGCGATGACGGCGCGTTCGCGCATTTCGGAATAACTCGACCTGCCCGCCAGGTACGACCACACCTGCCGGTATCCGACCATGCGCATGGAAGCCAGGTCTTCATGCATATCGTCACGTCCGAAGAAGCCGCGCACTTCATCCACCAGGCCCCTTTGCAACATCCCGGCAAATCGCTGTTCGGCCCGTTCACGAATAACATCCCTGTCGGACGGGACCAGGGCCAGTTTGATAACCGTATGGGGTAACGCTCCCAGCCGCCCTTCCCCGGTAAGGGCGGATAAGGGGGTTTTCGTCATTTCATACACCTCCAGGGCCCGCTGGACACGCTGCGAGTCATTGGGATGAAGGCGCGCGGCGGTATCAGGGTCCACCAGGTTCAGTTCTGCGTGCAACGCCCGGGATCCGTGCTCCCGTAACATCCGGTTCAGGCGCTCCCGGAGTGCCGGGTCCGTGGCAGGCAGGTTTGAGAACCCCTGTTCC
>VYCZ01000144.1 GCA_009843675.1 Gammaproteobacteria bacterium
CACCAGGTCCTCGACGAATATCTCCTTGACCCCCAGGTTTTCGGCCTTGGCCCGCGCCTGGGAGACTTCTTCACCCTGGCCGATATCCGCGGTGAAGGTGACCACTTCGCAATGGTAGGTGTCCTGCAGCCATTTCAGGATGACGGAAGTATCCAGACCCCCGGAATAGGCAAGAACGACTTTGTTGACTGGTTTGCTGGTCATGGGCGTACATCATCAAAACAAGGGGACGGATTCAAATCCGTCCCCTTATGTTGTCACGCGGGTTTTATAACATATTTGGGGTCAGAGTAAAAATTCTGACGACACTTACTCTGACCCCGAGAGTCCGGTCAATTCCGCGGCATCAGGGGTCAGAGTAAGAAATTCTGAAAGAATTTTTACTCTGACCCCCTGTATCCCGGCCAGACGTTCAGGTAACGCAGGTCCAGGTCTACGCCTCTCATCACGGGGTAACGGCGGTAATTATCCCGGTTGACCCAGGCATAGTCGGTGTGTTCGTGGTTGAGCCTGATCTCACCACCAAGCCAGCGCAGGTGGAACAGGTGGAATTCATAAATTTCTCCGGCAATCTCGTCCCGGACCGGTTCATGCCGTTTGATGAATTCAACGGAAATGTCCGGACCTATCTCTTCAATCAACTCCCGTGTGGCGCATTGCTCCGGCGTCTCGCCTTCTTCGAGATGGCCGGCGGGGAACCCCCACAGTCCGGGGCCATACCTGCTGGCCGTACTGCGTTTCAATAACAGGACTTCACTGTCCCCGTTCTCAACGACATTGACGGAAAACCGGCGCCCGGCGGTCAAAGCAGTATGTCCCGGATATCCGTCAGGATTTCCCCCAGCGACCGGGTGAATTGCGCCGCGGCGACGCCGTCGATTACCCGGTGGTCGTAGGACAGGGAGTAGGGCAGGATCAGCCGGGGTTCGAGCTTGCCGTCCCTGTAAACGGGCCTGGTCGCCGCCCGGGACACGCCGAGTATGGCGACTTCCGGGGAGTTGATGATGGGCGTGAACCCGGTGCCGCCGATATGGCCCAGGCTGCTGATGGTGAAACACCCGCCTTCCATGTCGGCGGGGCGCAGTTTCTTGTCCCGGGCCTTTTGCGCCAGTTCCTCCAGTTCCTGCGCCAGTTCGAACATCCCCTTCAGGTTGGCGTCCTTCACCACCGGCACCAGCAGTCCCTGGTCCGTGTTGACCGCCACACCGATATGGAAGTATTGCTTGTAGATCAGTTCCTTGCCGTCCGGGCCCAGGGACGCGTTGAATTCCGGGTACTTTTTCAGGGCGACCACCACGGCCTTGATAGGAAGCTGAGCAGGGTGAGCTTGACGCCGCGACGCTTCGCCTCGGATTTTTTTGACTGGCGGAAAGCCTCCAGTTCGGTAATATCCGTCTCGTCGTGCTGGGTCACATGGGGTACGTTGACCCAGTTGCGGTGCAGGTTCTGACCGCCGAGCCGTTTCAGGCGCGATAGCGGCCGGGTTTCCACCGGGCCGAACCTGGAAAAGTCCACAGGCGGGATTTCCTGCAGCGTTGGCCGGTCGAACACGCGCTCACCCGTCATCACGGACTTGGTGAACGCAGTAACGTCTTCCTTCAGGATGCGCCCGGCATTGCCGCTGCCCTGCACCAGGCCGAGGTCCACCCCCAGTTCCCGGGCATATTTGCGCACTCCCGGACTGGCGTGGGCCCTGGCAGACGCGCTGGTCCCCGCGGTCTGGGCGCCGGCAGGGGTTTTAGGCGGCGGTTTCTGCCCATGTTCTGAGCCCGCCTCGTCCGGGGACGGCCTCGCAGCGTCCGGGGACAGACTTGAAGTCTGTCCCCTGTCTTCTGCGCCGCTGTCCGGGGACGGCCTGTTTTGTTCAATCGTTTCGGACTCTGCCATGATCGTACCGGCCTGTGCCGGTTCGGCGAACGCCTCAGGTTTGCCTGCGCCTGCAGGCGCCGCACTCCCGGCATCATCCTGTTCCAGTTTCAGGATCAGCGTTCCCTCGGAGACGGCATCCCCGACCTTAACCATGAGTTTCCTCACCGTACCTGCAGCCGGCGCCGGGATGTCCATGGTCGCCTTGTCTGATTCCAAGGTGATCAGTGTATCTTCCGGTTTGACGCTGTCCCCCGGCTTGACTGCGATCTCGATAATTTCCACCGTATCGAAATCGCCGATGTTCGGAATCAGGATGTCGGTAACCTGGCTCATGGTCATACGTTCACAGGGTTGGGTTTCTCCGGGTCGATGTGATACTTGTTCATAGCCCCGGTGACCTTTGCCGCGGGGATTTTGCCGTCATCGGCCAGGGCCTTGAGGGCGGTGATTGCCACGTAATAACGGTCCACTTCAAAGAACTTCCTCAACTTGCCGCGGGTGTCGCTCCTGCCGTAACCATCAGTGCCCAGCACCAGGTAGGGTGCGGGTACGTGGCTGCGTATCTGGTCCGCATGGAGTTTCATGTAATCCGTCGCTGCAATCACCGGGCCGCCCCGTTGCTCCAGGCATACGTCGATATAACTTTTTTTCGCTTCTTCTTCGGGATGCAGCAAGTTCCATCGGTCCACATCCAGGCAGTCACGGCGCAGTTCGTTGAAACTGGTCACGCTCCAGGTGTCGGCGTCAACGCCGAAATCGGCCATGAGCAAATCCGCCGCAGCCAGGACTTCGCGCAGGATCGTGCCGGAACCCAGCAACTGTACCCGGAGGTCCCCGCCGTTGCCCTCCCGTAACAGGTACATGCCCCTGAGTATCCCTTCCGCCGAGTTTTCCGGCATCACCGGGTGCGTGTAGTTCTCGTTCATCACGGTGATGTAGTAATACACGTCTTCCTGGTTGGCGTACATGCGGCGCAAGCCTTCGTGAATGATCACGGCCAGTTCGTAGGCATAGGTCGGATCATAGGAGATGCAATTGGGGATAGTGGACGCCAGCAGGTGGCTGTGGCCGTCCTGGTGTTGCAGTCCTTCGCCGGCCAGGGTGGTCCTGCCGGCGGTGCCGCCGATGAGAAAGCCGCGGGAACGCATATCACCGGCCGCCCAGGCAAGGTCGCCGATCCGCTGGAATCCGAACATGGAGTAGAAGATATAGAACGGTATCATCTGCACCCTGTGGTGTTTGTACGCCGTGGCGGCTGCTATCCACGAGGAAAACGCCCCGGCTTCGGTAATGCCCTCCTCGAGGATCTGGCCTTTCTTGTCCTCGCGGTAATACATGACATGGTCGATATCCACAGGCTCATACAGTTGCCCTACCGATGAGTATATGCCGAGCTGCCTGAACATGCCCTCCATGCCGAATGTGCGGGCTTCATCCGGGACGATGGGGACGATGTATCTGCCGATGTTTGCGTCTTTCGCCAGGCTGTTGAGGATGCGCACGAAGGCCATGGTCGTGGATATCTCTCTCTTGCCCGTGCCTGCCAGCATTTTCTTATGGATCCCGACCTCGGGCGTGGCCAGGGCCGGCGCATCGGGCCATTTCTGCAACTGGAAGCCGCCCAGCCTGTCCCGGCGTTCGCGCATGTATTTCACTTCGGGACTGTCTTCAGCCGGCTTGTAG
>VYCZ01000046.1 GCA_009843675.1 Gammaproteobacteria bacterium
AAATCCCGGTCACCTTATGTCATCAGCCTTGACAATACCACGCTCGCCACCATGTCGGCAGAGAACTTTCTCTGGGTTTTGCAGTTGTATCCTTCGGTCATGTCCCGGACATTAATGCGGCTTGCCCACCTGGTCAGGCTGTTATCGCGGCGGATTGTGGAATTCAGTTCCCTGGACGTCAGGGACAGGCTCCATGCGGAACTGTTGCGACTGGCCTGGAAAAACATGGACAATTCCAACACTGCGACCATATCACCGGCGCCAAGACATGTTGAACTTGCCAACCGCATCAGTACCCACCGTGAAGCGATATCGCGGGAGATGACGGAACTTGCATCATCCGGCCTGATCCGGAAAAGAAAAAACTGCCTGTATATCAACGACGTGATAAAGCTTGAAAACATGGTGCGTGATACGACGGGAGGCTATGACAATAATGAGCATCCCGACGAAATATAGCAGGGCGCCTCTGACTCAATCAGGGGTTCCTTGATTTTTTTCTGAAAAATGTGAGTTTTCCCACATTTTTCATCCTTTGATAGCGCTAGACTGTGCATGCCTGTCCACAAGATGAGGTTTGTTACGTGCTCATTTCATTTTGCTGGACTTGACCGGTACAGGAGGTACAGGCAGTGGCGGAGAAACCGGTAATCACCGAAACCGCCACGCGGTTCACCCGTTCGGGAATACGGCAGGATGCCGTTTTCCCGAACAATTCAGGGACCCGCGCCTAATCCCTGACCCGTAAAAACGCGGGTAGCGGTTTTTCCCCCGAATAGTATGGGCGCCAGAACCTGATGGTGACGGGTACGGCGACGTTAAGCCAGAAAATGGTAAACATGAGGGTGTAGAAAACTTCTTCCGTTAAGATACCCTGTTGAGTGTAGGCGATATTCATTCCCACAAACGCCAGTTCCGCGCGTCCCAGCATGCCGAATCCTATCATCATGGAATCCTGCCAGTTGAAATTACCGGTGTAGCGCGCCGCGGCAGAGGCCGAGATCACCTGGGCGAAAAACACGCTGCAAAGCAGGACCAGTGTTTCATCGAGGATGGAAGAGATAATGACCGGGTCAAAGACGAGTTCAGTACCCAGGTTGACGAAAAAGATCGGACCAATCCAGGAAAAGGCGACATCATCGATGATTTTGCGGGTGTCCCTGTACAGGGCGACCTTGTTTTCCGTGCTGCCGAAATGAAAGTACTCCTCCCTGATGATCAGGCCCGCCATGTACGCGCCTATGGCCGGATGCAATCCCAACTGGTGGGCGAGCAGGCTGATCGCTATGGCGACCAGTAAAATGCCCAGGGTCGCCTTGCTGCCGTTATCTATGGCGAGCAGGTTGATCATTCCGAAGCGGCCCAGGACAGGATAGCGCTTCAGCAATCCCTTCTCCGCGCTGTGCGGCATGATCCAGATCGCAATAATGACGATGAGAACAAAGAAAAGCAGCGCCTTGAACAGAATTATCCCTATTCCTGTTATCGACAACTCACCCGACCCGGTAGCTATCGGGATCAGGATGGCGACCAGGGCAAGGGAGGCTATATCGTCAATTATTGCCGAAGTCATGATCCCGTTTGCCGCAGCGGACAGGTGCAATCCCTCGCTCTTCAACGAGACCATGGTCAGCGATACGGCAGTCGCGGTCATGGTCAGGCCGCATAACAGGGCAATTTTGCCATCGCCCCAGAAATACTGCGCACAGGAGTATGCGGCAATGAACGGGGCCAGCGCGCCGAACAGGGCAATCCCCCAGCTGCGTTTCATACTGCGGACAAAATGCCCCGGGTTGGCTTCAAACCCCAACGCGAACATAATCAGGATAATGCCCACCTCGGAAATCCCGGCAATGAAAGGTGTACTGTGGGTGGGCAACCAGCCCAGGTTGACCAGGACGCAACCGGCGGCAAGAAAATATAGCACCGGCGTAAGCTTGGTCTTTGCCGCCAGCCAGGAAGCGATAAAAACACTGGCCCAGATCAGGGCCAGTTGTTGCAGGTCATGCATAATCGGGTTTCATCCGTTTGAAGAACTATTATAATACTAAATGAACCTGGGAAATAACCACCATGCCGGCACTGCTTGATACCCTCCACAACGATCACAAGAACTATGCGGTTCTTCTGAACCTGTTGGATGCGGAGGCAAACAAGCTGGAACAGGGAGAAGAGGCTGACTTCGTGCGCATGTACGACATAGCGAACTACATGGTGAATTATCCTGATGCTTACCATCATCCCCATGAAGAACTTATCTTCGACGTCCTCGGCGCGCTCGAACCCGAATGCTCGGCGGATATCCGGGAACTGAATAAAGAGCACAAACAACTGGCCGCAACCGGGCTGGCCCTGAAGGACGCGGTAAACGGGGTGATCAACGGCGCGATAATACCCTTGGACAGGATTCTGGACAACGCCAGAGCATATATAGAGCTGCTGTGGAAACACATGAATATGGAGGAAGGAAACATTTTCCCGAAGGCAATATCCACTCTTGAGGACACGGAATGGCAGATGATCAATGACAAGATCTCCCAGGTGGAAGACCCGCTGTTCGGTGATGTAGTCCAGACACAATTCGAAAAACTGTACGAAGGCATCATACGGAGCAGTGACAGGTCTGCAGCCGGTTCTCCATGACACTTGCATTGACCAGGGAACTCATAGCCAGGCCGTCGGTAACGCCCGATGACGCCGGTTGCCAGCAGTTGATAGGCGACCGTCTGAAAAAAAGCGGCTTTAACATTACCCACCTGCCCTGCGCGGACGTGGCAAACCTTTGGGCCACTCATGGGGAGGGCGCACCCGTCTTCACTTTACTGGGCCATACCGACGTGGTGCCGCCGGGGCCGGAGACGGACTGGGAGTCCCCGCCGTTCGAACCCCGGGAACAGGACGGCTACCTGTACGGCCGCGGCGCGGCCGACATGAAAGGCAGTATCGCCGCCATGGTGACCGCGCTGGAACGTTATGTCGCGGCCAACCGCGCCCATAACGGGACCATCAGCCTGTTATTGACCAGTGATGAAGAAGGCGTTGCAGTCAACGGCACGAAAAAAGTGGTGGAATACCTCGACGAGAAACACATCGGGATAGACTGGTGCCTGGTGGGCGAACCCTGCAGCCGTGAAAAACTTGGAGATGTCATCAAGAACGGACGGCGGGGTTCCCTGTCAGGCGTGCTCACCGTATCCGGTATCCAGGGCCACACCGCCTACCCCGCGCTGGCAAGGAATCCCGTACACCTGGCCGGCCCGGCGCTGGTGGAGCTGAGCCGGCGGGTCTGGGATGAGGGCAACGCCCACTATCCCCCCACCAGCTTCCAGATCTCCAATATCCATGCCGGAACCGGCGCCGAGAACGTCATTCCGGCTTCCGTGGAGGTCAGTTTCAACCTGCGTTTCTCCACTGAATGGACCGAACGGAGACTCAAGGACGCAATAGAAACACTGCTACAAAAGCGTGAACTGGACTACGACCTGCTCTGGCGCCCCTGCAGCCAGCCCTTCCTGACGCAGTCAGGGAAGCTGCTTGATGCGGTTC
>VYCZ01000073.1:0-1136 GCA_009843675.1 Gammaproteobacteria bacterium
CCCAATACTCGTCCAAGGTCTCTCCCTTGTGCGCGAACACGGGAATACCCTGGTCGGCAATGGCCGCGGCGGCGTGGTCCTGGGTGGAAAAGATATTGCAGGATGCCCAGCGGACATCCGCGCCCAGGGCGACCAGTGTCTCGATCAATACCGCCGTCTGTATGGTCATGTGCAGGGAGCCGGCGATACGCGCGCCCTTCAGGGGTTGCTCTTCGGCAAATTCATTGCGCACCGAAACCAGGCCCGGCATTTCGGTTTCGGCAATACGGATCTCCTTGTGCCCCCACTCGGCCAGGGACAGGTCGGCAACGTGATAGTCGGATACTATGGACTGGACTGCAACGCTCATCTTTTATTCCTCAAAGTCAAGCGAGCGCCGTTGTAGATCATGGTTGGCCTGAGCCTGGTGGGACTACCCCATCGCAACGCTCCTCAGACCTGTAACAGGCATAAGATTATAGCACTATATTTGGGGTCAGAGTAAAATCACCCCGATCCCGCCGCCGGCCGCGATGGTAACGATTTTACTCTGACCCCAGACATCCTGATATCCTGCGTGGATATCAGCAGTTTTGTAAAAAAGACAGGGATGCGGCAGTGAATTGCTGCGGTTTCTCTATCATGGCCCAGTGGCCGCATGCCGGGATAATGTAACCCCAGGAGTGTTCAATCAGTTCCAGCAACCTGTAGGCGCTGCTCAACGGCACGACCTTGTCCAGCTTGCCGTTCACCACCAGCGTCTTATGGCTGATACGGGCCATATAGTCACCCTCATAGTAGAGACCGCCCTGCTCCCGTATCCAGCCCATCACCGCGTTATAAGCCTGTTTGGTATCCTCCCGTATCGACAGGCCGTGGCGATAATTCACGAGTTCGTCATCAAACTTGAAATCGGGATTGGTCAGGCCGCGCACGATCCTGACCATCCCCGCCGTGGTGTAGTCATAATTCATTATCGCCTTCAACTCATCGGTTATCGGCGCACGTACGCCGGCGCTGCCCATCAATACAAGTTTGTTCACCAGGTCCGGGCGCTCTACCGCGACCCCCATGGAGGTGCAGCCGCCCATGGAATTACCGATCAGGTTCACCGGCGCCAACCCCAATGTTTCGATTACACCTATGATGTGTTCATT
>VYCZ01000073.1:1146-3527 GCA_009843675.1 Gammaproteobacteria bacterium
CCTGCTGGGTATAGGAATAATCCGACGGATCCGGTTTATCGGTGAAGCCGAAACCGATCATATCGACGGCATAGACGTGAAAATGTTCCGCAAAACCGGCCAGGCAACCGCGCCAGTTGCCGAAACTGTCGGCGCCGGCGCCACCGCCATGCAACAGGAGCAGCGCTTCACCGGCGCCTGCTTCATAATAATGGGTATGGACGCCGTTAACGTCGACGTACCTGCTTGCCGCGCCAGGTATATCTTGTGCCTGCATTGTCTGTTCTCACTTCTGTTCAGGAGATGACTGCCAGGAAAAAAAGGGGACAGATTTGAAATCTGTCCCCGGTCGCCGTTCCGAGTATATTTCTCTTATTCAAACCTTATCGCGGCCGTAACCCCGTAAGTAGGCTCTGAAAGGTTGGGCAAGCAGAGGTTACTATCGACCAAACCCTGGAGACTTGTCATCCCCCGGCAGTATTCTTCACCGTTCAGGTTTTTGCCCCATGCGGCCACTTCATAACGTTCACCGGGGCCGAACCGGAACGAGGCCCGTGCATTCAGATTCCAGACGCCATCCGGTTGACTCAGGTTCGGTATATTGGCCAGGCCGTAGTACACCTCGTCCTTGTAGTTCCAGCTCGCCTGTAATGCAAATGTGCCGCCTGACACGGCAAACTCTTTACGAGCCAGCCCGTTGAATGTAAGGTCCGGTGTATTGGTCAGTTCATTGCCTTTTTGGGTACCGGGTATGTTCCCTGCATCATCAATTTCACCATCAGCCAGGCCGACGCCCGCCATGAACAGCCAACCGCCGGCAGGGGCCCATGTCAGTTCCAGTTCTCCGCCTTTCAAGCTGGCTTCCGGTATATTGATCAGGCACGCGAAAAGGCACGCTTCCGTTGGCTCAACAAATACCTCGAACGATTGCAGGTCAGTCCAGTCATAATAGAAAATTGCGGCGTTAAACTGCAGCGAATCATCCAGCCATGTCGTCTTGACGCCTATTTCATAGGCCCACAGGATTTCCGGCGCCACACTCTGGGCGGCGCCGCCGGTTAATGCCGCCAGGGCAGCCAGGCTGAAACCGCCGGCCTTGAAACCGCGGGATATGCTACCGTACAGCAACATGTCGTCATTGGCCTGCCAGTCAAGGGCAAACCTGGCTCCCCAGTCCGTCGAATCGTAATCAAGCACTTCGGCGGGGGGTATGAACAAGCCCGGCAAATTGGGTATTTCGTCCAGACCCAGGAAGAAATTATCGCCGACTCGCGGGCAGAACGGTGGTCCGCCGACGTTACCCACACAACGCACGGACGGGTTGTTCAGCCCTTTCTTGGTTTCCTTGGTCCACCTGAGGCCGGCGGTGGCCGTCAGGTCGGGTTGCATATCGTATTCGACCTGGCCGTAAACGGAATAGACCTCGTTATCCTGGGTGACCTGGGTGTTCGGAGTAATATTGAAACTCCCGTGGCTTGCGGGTGCAAACTCCGCCGGAGTCCTGCGTACCACGGTCGAGTATTCCGCCTCTTCAAGAAACCAGTAAAACCCGGCTATCCAGCGCACGACCCCGTCCGGCGCAGATTGGAGGCGCAGTTCCTGGGACCACTGGTCATACATGGCATCCTGGTAGAACTGGAAGCCGCTATTCGCGCTGCCGTCCGAATCTTCGGCGTATTCCACATCGAACTCTTCAAAGGCGGTGACCGATACCACCGTGAATGCATCCAGGTCCCACTGTGCCCGGAAAGATGTCCCCCAGAGGTCGACATTCTCCTTGTGCTCCAGGTTCCCATATACATCTTCCCAGTCATCGAATTGATGGTTAAAACCCGTCGAATCGACACAGTTGGGGTTGTTCTGTGGAATCAGGTCATCGTACGGAACCGGGCAGGGAGCAAACCGGTTGGCCGGGTCATGCAAGCCGACGTTCTTGAAGGGGTCCGGGTTGCTGCGGGAGATGCCGCCGTGGACGTTCAGCAGCAGGTCCCAGCTTTCGTTAGGCTGTACACGGAACTGGCCGCGGATTGCCTGGCGCTGGTAACTGCCGGTATCCTTGTCCAGGGTCAGGTTGTCAAAACCGCCGTCACTGATATTGCTGGAAACGGCGATGCGCGCTGCCGCGTTTTCACCCAGGGCCATACCGCCGCCTGCCTCTATGTCAAACTGATCAAACCGTCCGTAACCCGCCTCGATATAGCCGTTCAGCCCTTCATCCACGTTCGGTTTGCGGCTGATATAGTTCACTGCGCCGCCCGTGGTATTGCGTCCGAACAGCGTATTCTGGGGGCCGCGCAATACTTCCACCCGCTCCATGTCGAAGGTGTTGAAAGTCACCGCGAACGGAGAATTCAGCGCCACGTCTTCGAGGTAAACACCTACCGCACCAACCACGTTCAGGT
>VYCZ01000179.1 GCA_009843675.1 Gammaproteobacteria bacterium
ATCTGTGTCTGCCACCCCCCTACCTGCGCCGCGGCCTGGCGCAGGGACCTGTAATTGCTCAGCGAGGTGGATTCCACAATCTGGCGGTGAGTGCAGAGCGCTCCGATACTTGTTTCACCGTTGCAGGCTATGTTCCGCAAACCCGGAACGTTTTCGATATGCAACAGCCGCTGTACCCGTTGCCCGGATTGTTGCAGTTGAACCATCAGGTCCGTTCCTCCGGCAAGAATTTGCAACTCCTCACCGTGGGCATTTAGCTTGGCCAGGGCTTCCTCTTCTGAAGAAACAGAAATAAATCGTTCGGGCATCTGACTCATAACCGGGTTATTGATTGGCGTTGTTATTTCTCTGTTTGCTGATATATTCTAACGGAGATCGATTAATGTTGGTCATACAACACATCAACCCGAAACCGTCAAGATGATTAAATACAATACGCCGGCAATTTTCATAATAGCTTTATCCTTTTCGCTCAGTCCACCTGTATTGTCAAATGATGGAGATTTTGAGGTAGCGACAGAAGGGACTAATCTCCAGATTGTAAAAAATGTATATGCCGGTTTTGCAGCAGGCGACATGGAGGCAGTTCTGAAAGATATGGGCGATAGGATCGTTTGGACGCATCCCGGCGATCCCGACCAGATACCATTTGCGGGGATATTCGAAGGAAAAGCAGGGGTCAGCCGTTTTTTTGAAATTGTTTTTGAACAAATTGATGTATTGGAACAAAACATCAAATCATTTATCGACGGTGGCGACAGTGTCATTGTAACAGGCTATGAGCATATGAAGGTCAAAAACACGGGCCGTGAATATAAATCCAACTGGATACATATGTATACGCTCGCTGATGGAAAAATTGTGGCCTTTGAAGAATTTATTGATACCGCCGAACTGGTTTCCGCGTTCAATCCGCCGCAATAATGAAAGGACAGGTTACAGATATTTCTCCCCGGGGAATGTCAAGGAGGCGGTTCCTTGACAGGTTAACCACTCTCACCCAGGCGTTATTTGTCACCAGTTTTACCTGTTCCGCTCGTTTATTCGCAAAAACGGTTAATCAGCTGCCCGTCGAAAAGTTAAAAGCACTCATTGAAGACAGGGTTATATCCAGGACCGATTCGAATTATGAGGTTGTCAGGCAGTCTTCTGTCTGGCAGATGATCAAACCGGACAAGTTTCCTGCACTGATCGTACAGGCAAGATCGGTGAACGAGATAATTGAAACCATCAGGTATGCGAGAGAAAGCAACAAAAAAATATCGGTGCGATGCGGCGGGCACAGTTATTACTCGTCATTTCTACAGGACGACATGGTCATGCTGGACCTGTCTTATCTTCAGGATATTTCCGTAGATAAGAAAACGGGAGCGGCAAGAGTACAACCGGCAGCGCGTTCTGTGGATTTTCTCGAACGTATTGCCGAACATGGCTTTTGTTTTCCTGCGGCGCACTGCGGCAACGTTCCCCTGGGTGGATTTCTGCTGGGCGGCGGCCTGGGCTGGAACGGCGAAGCCTGGGGCGGCATATCCTGTTTCAATATCCGCGAGGTTGAAGTCGTTACCGCGCAGGGAGAACTGATCACCGCCGACGCAAGCAGGAATGCCGATTTTTATTGGGCTGCCAGGGGTGCGGGGCCTGATTTTTTTGGCGTCGTCACCCGGTTTACCCTGGACTTATATAAAAATCCGGCGGTCATACTCACCACGACGCTGGTATGGGATATCGGCGAAGCAAAGACAGTTGCCGACTGGCTGGACAAAACGGTCAGACAGATGCCCGATAATGTCGAGACCCTGCTGATACTCGCAGATAACCCGGAGCAGCAACAATCAGGGTCTGACAAGATCTGTATCGTACAGGCCTCCGTGTTTGCAGATACCGAGGAAATTGCACGAACGGCCCTGGGCCCGCTGTCCGGGGATGGCATACCTGACGGCTGGATAAACAAGAGTGAGCTTGTCCCCACGCCGCTAGCCGATCTGTATGAGTGGGACGACACCGCCTATCCCCGTTTGCGCTGGGACGTCGATGCTCTCTGGTCCGATGATGCGCCGGGTGAACTGGTCGGTAAGCTGGTTGATCATGTCAGGGAAATGCCGTCCGGCAAGTCGTCAATACTGTTACTCTGGAAACCGTATACCAAAGAATTACCCGATGCGGCATTTTCAATGATCGGTTCCGTCTATCTCGCCTGTTATGCCATCTGGACGAGTCCGGAAGAAGACGAGATCAACAATCACTGGGTCAGAAAGACAATGCAGTTGCTCGAACCGCATACCAAAGGGCATTACATAAACGAAAGTAATTACGTGGCTATACCGTCCAGGCGGGTTAATTCATTTTCCCGGACAAACCATCGCAAACTGAAATACCTGGCTTTGCAGCATGATCCTGACAACCTGTTCCATACGTATATTGAATAAACGGATTGCAGCTTTCGGGGCGAACCCGTGAAGGTCGGCTTCGGCCTGATTTCATGCCAGGCATATGCAGATGACAGGCGCAGTGAAGCAAAACGCTACCAGGAAGCCATAGAGCTTGCCGTCGAAGCGGAAGCACTTGGTTATGATTCCGTCTGGGTATCGGAGCACCATTTCCTGGACGATGGTTACCTGCCATCGGTACTGCCGATGTGTGCGGCAATCGCCGCACGCACCAGCCGGATCGAAATCGGAACGGGCGTGGCGTTGGCGCCCCTGTACGAACCCTTGCGGCTGGCGGAAGACAGTGCAACCGTTGACCTTATCTCGAATGGCCGGTTCATCCTCGGACTGGGCCAGGGCTGGCGGCCGGAAGAATTTGAAGCGCTGCATGTGCCTTTGAGCAACCGGCACCGCGTGCTGGAGGACACGGTAACTGTCCTGCGGCAGGCGTGGTCAGGCGGAGTTGTCAGCGGTGGTGACGTGCTGAGTTATCCGGGTGTCTCGGTCCGGCCCAAACCGTCACGGCCTGAAGGCATACCAATCTGGATTGGCGCTACCGCCAAACCGGCGGTTCGTCGGGCGGGGAGGATTGCGGACGGCTTTCTATCAAGCGGGAGTTTTGACGAGGCGTTTACTCCGGAATATTTTCGCAGGCAAATGACCTGGATACGGGATGGTCTTGAAGATGCAAACCGGGCGGCCGGCGATTTCACGGCCAGTATGTTTTTGCCGACTTTTGTGTCGAAACAGCAGGACGCCTGGGAACAGTTGGCTGAGCACATGCATTATACCTATCGGAGGTATGCGGACATGGCCGGCGAGCGCGGCCGTGTTGGCCCGCCGGCCAAGGCGCCTCCGCTTTCTCCACAGCGCGCGGCTTCGCTGCGTGCGAGTTCCTTGGCAGGCACGCCGGATGAGGTGGTGGAAAAACTCGGGAAATACCGGGAAGCCGCCGGAATTGAGTTCCATTACATAGCTCGCTTATACTGGCCGGGAATGAACCGGGGTCTACAGCGCGAAGCGATGCAGGTTTTCGCCGCTGAAGTAATCCCGCAACTCCGCTGAAAAGGAGTGCGCAGATGTCTCTATCCACATTGACGA
>VYCZ01000298.1 GCA_009843675.1 Gammaproteobacteria bacterium
GTTTGGAATCACTTTTTTTGTGAAATTCGTGGGGATAAGTCAGGGTCAGAGTAAGAAATTCGAAGAATTTTTACTCTGACCCCAAAATTACTCTGATCCCGTATTCAGGGTTGACAGGTGATAACCCGCTTCTCCGTAATGATCTTGTGTACCCGCACGTCCGTATCGGTGGTGGGCATATCGTCGACGATCTGGCATTCATAGCACAGCGCCACCCGCGCGCTGCGGGGGTGCGCGGCAAACCACTTGTCATAGTATCCCCTGCCGTAGCCGATGCGCCGGCCGTCCGGGGTAAAACCCAGGCCCGGCGTAATGCACAGGTCCGCCTCCCCGGGCCATTCCTCGTCCGAGTCCGGTGTGAGTATGCCAAGTTGCCCGGCCCGTAACGTGTCCCAGCCGCCGAAACCTGCGGCGATCATTTTGTCACGGTTGAGTATCCTCGGGATCAGCACTGTTATACCCGATTGGCGCAGGCAGTCGATGATGCCGCGGGTATCCACTTCCATGTCCGTCGACACGTAACAGAAAACCGTGCCGGCCGGCGCCGCCTGCTCCAGCAGGCGTTCGCGAATGGCCCGATCGTATTCCGATCGCAGCCGTTGCGGCAGTTCCCTGCGTTTTTGCTTCAGGAATTGCCGCAGGCGCGCTTTCTCCTGCGCTGATGTTTTCCGGTCAGTAGCCGGGCTGGCTTGCATATTCAATCGTCCGTTTTCTTTTTTGTAAAAACATAATACAATAACCCACTTTTTTCATCGGACAACTGAAGTCACTTATGGTAACGATACGATTAGCCCGGGCAGGCGCAAAGAAAAGGCCGTTCTATCACATAGTTGCCGCGGATTCACGCAATCCGCGGGACGGCAGGTATATAGAAAGGCTGGGTTTTTTCAACCCGATAGCCAGCGGCCGGGAGGAGAGACTGAGACTGGAACAGGAGCGGATAGAGTACTGGCTGTCCCAGGGAGCGCAGCCCACGGAACGCGTGGCCGGACTGATAAAGATCAACGCCGGAAGTAAAGCCGGCCCGGGCTGAATACCATGCCTGGCAACAAGCCGGGCAGGCGGATCACCATCGGCAGGATATCCGGTGTACACGGGATACGCGGCTGGTTGAAGGTATTCTCCTACACGGACCCCAGGGAAAACATCTTTTTGTATCAGCCCTGGCTGCTGGGAGACGGCAGCAAGCAAGGCGACGGGGAATGGACCGAAATCGAATTTGCCGAGCGCGGGACGAGCGGCAAAACCCTGATGGTTAAAGTTCCGGGAATCGAAGACAGGGAAGCGGCGCTTGAACTCGTCGGCCGGTCACTGGCGGTGTATCGCGAGCGTTTGCCGGAACCGGGGTCAGGACAATATTACTGGACGGATCTCATGCACATGGAGGTTGTTACGCTGACGGGGGAACGTTTGGGCAAGGTCGTCGATATCCATGCAACCGGCGCCAACGACGTGCTGATCGTGCAGGGCGACGGTCGCCGGGCTATCCCGTTCGTTATGGAGAAGGTCATCCGGCAGGTGGACCGGGAGACTGCCGTCATCACGGTGGACTGGGAATGGGATTAGCGATCAGCGTGGTTACGCTGTTCCCGGAGATGTTCACCGCGGTGAGCGAATACGGCATTACCGGGAAGGCCGTCAGCGCCGGGTTGCTGCAGGTCAGCACGGTGAATCCGCGCGATTATGCACCGGACCGGCACCGGACCGTGGATGACAGGCCCTATGGCGGCGGACCCGGCATGGTTATGACGGCGCAGCCGTTGCTGGCAGCCATACGCGACGCCAGGCAAGCGATGCCCGGGGCCGCGGTGAGCTACCTGTCGCCGCAGGGGCAGCGTCTGGGGCAGCAGGACGTGATGGACTTTGCCGGCAGGGACGCGTTCATCCTGGTCGCGGGCCGGTACGAGGGCGTTGATGAACGGGTGATAGAACTGGAAGTCGACGAGGAGTGGTCCATCGGGGATTACGTACTCAGCGGCGGCGAGCTTCCTGCCATGGTATTGATAGACGCAGTGGCCAGGTGCCTGCCGGGAGCGCTGGGCAATGATGAATCCGCTGCGGAGGATTCTTTTTTTCGCGGGATGCTGGATTGCCCCCATTACACCCGGCCCGAGGTGGTGGCGGGACTGCAGGCGCCGCCGGTATTATTGAGCGGCGATCATGACGGGATACGCAAATGGCGCCTGAAACAAGCGCTGGGGCGCACCTGGAAACGGCGTCCCGACCTGCTGGAAGCGCTGGTCATGGACACTGAAAAACGGGCGCTGCTGGATGAATACATCAGTGAACAGCGGAATGACGAATGACTTTGATGAGGTCTGGAAACATGGCAAATATTATTGAACAACTCGAAGCCGAGCAATGCGACCGGGACATCCCCGAGTTTCATCCCGGCGATACCGTCATCGTACAGGTCAAGGTGGTGGAAGGTCAGCGCGAACGGTTACAGGCGTTCGAGGGAACTGTTATCGCCAGGAAAAACCGCGGACTTAACTCCTCGTTCACCGTGCGCAAGATTTCCTACGGTGAAGGCGTGGAACGGGTATTCCAGACCTACAGCCCGAGTATTGCCGGCATCACCGTGAAACGGCGCGGCGACGTGCGCAGGGCCAAGCTGTATTACATGCGCGACCGGCGCGGCAAGGCAGCCAGGATCAAGGAGAAAATCAAACCGTCTTCCTGAACGCGGCTCGTGCCTGACAAACAGGCTGTTATAGACCAGTTTCTCGATGCCCTGTGGCTGGAGCGGGGCCTGAGCGGGAATACCCTCAGCGCCTATCGCAGCGACCTTTATTCCTATGCCGGCTGGCTGGCATCCTCCGCGTCCCGCGACCTGTTGCAGTCCCGCCCGGAAGATATCCTGGCCTACCTGGCCACGTTAACCGGGAAATCCTCCCGCACCAGCGCCCGGCGCCTGTCTTCCCTGCGCCGTTTCTTCCAGTACCTGGCCAGGGAGGGGCGTATCGGCCACGACCCCTGTGCCCGGATCGCCGCGCCGCGTATCGGCCGTCCCCTGCCGAAATCCCTCACCGAGGAGGAGGTGGAGAGCCTGCTCGGCGCGCCGGACACCACCACAGCCGTGGGCCAGCGCGACCGGGCAATGCTGGAAGTATTGTACGCGACCGGGCTCAGGGTATCTGAACTGGTGGGCCTGCAACTGGGACAGGTAAATTTAAGGCAGGGCGTGTTGCGGGTGATCGGCAAGGGCAACAAGGAACGCCTGGTGCCGCTGGGAGAGGAAGCTTCGGACTGGGTGGAGAAATTTATTCGCCAGGGACGCGCCGAACTGTTGCAGGGGCCTCCCGTGGACGTATTGTTCCCCAGCCGCCGCGGCCGCATGATGGCGCGCCAGACGTTCTGGCATGCAATAAAACGCCACGCACTCCGGGCGGGCATCAGCAAGACGCTGTCCCCGCACGTAGTCAGGCACGCGTTCGCTACGCACCTGCTGAACCACGGCGCCGACTTGCGCGTGGTGCAGATGCTGCTGGGCCACAGCG
>VYCZ01000400.1 GCA_009843675.1 Gammaproteobacteria bacterium
GGCTTGACATGGGGCCCCATCGCCCAGCCGAGTATGGCGGACCGGACCCACTTGTTTTCAAAATTTTCCTCGACAAATGCGGCGGCGCTGAGGTGGTAATCCCGTAACATCCGCAGCCCTTCCTCGCTGTTTTCCATGGCAGCGAGATGATAACTGGGGGGATTGGGCGGCGAAAAGAAACCTTTTACAAACCCGTTCTCGATTTCCTTGAAGTCATCGAAGATCTCGCGGTAGCGCATCGCATCACTCTTTGAATAACGCGCCAGGCTGTCGCAGGTTTTATCGACACTCTTGTAAATTACGATGCCCGGACCTTCAGGCATGGGGTGGCCGGTGATCTCATCCTCGGACCAGAGATAGTTGAGACCATAATTTTTTTCCAACTCCGGCCGCAGTACATTCCTGAAATCGGGATTGACATGGCACCAGACATGGGAAGCGCCAAACAGGTCATGTTTGAAACCGGGCAGGGTTATTTCGGCCGTGACTGCGCCCCCGCCGACCCAGTCATTACGCTCGGCAACCAGCACTGTCAGACCGTGCAGACTGAGAAAAGCGCCACAAGCCAGGCCGTTGTGACTACCACCGGCAATAACTACGTCGTAGTCGGACATCTTTGCTTAACTTCCTCTTTTGCCAATTATCAGGTCACACGTAATGTTATCGATATTACTCATTATACTTGACTTGCAGCAGCTTCAAGGGTCGCCATATAATAGCCCCTCACAGAATAACTACCGGATGGAGACAGCCAAACCATGTACCCCGCACCATTCCGTTACCACCGCCCGGCGACTCTGGGCAGCGCGCTGGCGCTGCTGGCGGAGCTGGGTGAGGGCGCCAGGCCCCTGGCCGGAGGCCAGTCGCTGATCCCCATTCTCAAGATGCGCATGGACGAACCCTCCGACCTGGTGGACATCGGACGCCTGGCGGAGTTGACCCACATCCGCAAGGAGAAAGGCCGCTATTGCATCGGCGCCCTGGTGACCCATGCCCGTATCGCCTCCAGCGCAGCCGCCACGGACATCCCCGTTATCCGGGACTGCGCCGCCAATATTGCCGATCCCCAGGTAAGGGCCCTGGGCACTATCGGCGGATCGGTCTGCATCGCCGACCCGAGCAGCGACTGGCCCGCGCTGCTGCATCTCCTGGATGCGGAAATCATCTGCGGGGGAGTGGAGGGAAGCCGCAAGGTCGGCATCAGGGATTTCATCACGGATTCCTACTCCAACAGCCTGGCGGACGGCGAACTTGTCACCGAGATTCAAATCCCCATCCCGCCGGCCAACAGCGGCGGCGCCTACCTGGGGTTCAAGAAGGCAGCCCCGGCCTACCCCGCCGCCTCGGCCGGGGTGCAGTTGACTCTCACGGCCGGCAATATCTGCCAGGGTATCCGCCTGGTGCTGGGGGCGGCAGGACCGGTTCCGGTCACTTCAACGGAAATCGAGCAGGCGCTCACCGGCCGGCCGCTGACGGACGACGCTCTGCAGGAAGCCGCCGGCGCCCTGGTGGAACTGTCGGATCCACCCACCGATGCGCGCGGCTCGGCGCAGTTCAAACGCGTGATGCTGCGCTCGCTGTTCATGCGCGCCGCGCACACGGCCATGCAGCGGGCCAGGGGTGAAACCGTAGCGGGGAGCCACGACTATGTCTGAACCATTACAAACCGTATCCATTGACGTCACCGTAAACGGTAAAGCCTGCCGGCGGGACGTGGAACCCAGGCAGTTGCTGGTTGAATTCATCCGCGAGGAACTTCGCCTGACGGGCACGCACATCGGTTGCGACACCAGCTTCTGCGGCGCCTGCACCGTACTGCTGGACGGCGCCGCCGTCAAGTCCTGCACCCTGTTCGCGGTTCAGGCCGATGGCGCCGAGATCACCACCGTGGAGGCCCTGGAAAGAGACGGGCAACTGCACCCGCTGCAACAGGCGTTCTCCGAACAGCACGGCCTGCAATGCGGCTATTGCACGCCGGGGATACTCATGTCTTCCCTGGCGCTGCTGGCGCAGAACCCGAACCCGGAAATGCAGGACATCCGCAAGGCCCTGTCGGGTAACGTGTGCCGCTGCACCGGCTACCAGAACATCATCAAATCCGTCCAGGCCGCGGCCACGGTATTACGGGGGTCTTAAGTCATGGAAATGAAATTCACAGGCGAATTCAGCGTAGATCGCAGCAAGGAGGACGTCTTCTCCCTGCTGTCGGACCCGGAGCAGTTCGCGCCGTTGTTGCCGGGTTTCCACAGCATGGAAATGAAGGACGCCAGGACGGCCGAGATACGCGCCCGGGTCGGCATCGGCAGGATTGGCGGCATCGCCTCCACGGAACTCAGCCTGGCGGATTCCCGACCACCCCGGCACGCCCGCTACTCGGGCCGGGGCAAGCTCATGCAGGGCGTCTACCGCCTGCACACCGCCTTTGACCTGGAAGACACCGCCGCGGGCGGCACCCTCATAAGCTGGCGGGGCGAAGCCGAGGTCACCGGCAAGATCCTGTCCCTGGCAGGCGGCGGCATCCGCAGCTACGCGGAAAAACAGATCACCCAGCTTATTGCCAGCCTGGAAGCGGCGCTCTCAACCGAGCCCGCGCCGGCGCCGCCCGCAAGGCCGGGAGGCTGGTTCAGCCGCATCCTGCACGGCCTGTCCGGCGCCGACGACACCGGCGCGCCGGCCCGGGTCGAAACGCAGGGCGCAGCCGCGCTGTCCGAACAGACGCAGGCGGCGCGGGCACGCGTCAACGCGCTGCTCGACGCCCCGCACGCGGACTCGAGACCCGCGCGCCGGGAGGACGATCGCCTGGTCAAGGGCAAGGGGTTCTTCGTCGATGACTACAGCCCCGCGGGACTGCTGCACATGTCCCTGGTGCGCTCGCCTTACGCCCATGCCCGCATCGCCGGCATCGACGTCTCCAGGGCCGAGGCCCTGCCCGGCGTGGCCTGCACCCTTACCGGCGATGAAGTCATGAAAATGAGCGATCCCTTCATCCAGATCGGCGCCGGATCACCGCAGGAAATTACCGACTACGCCCTGGCCACGGACAAGGCCATCTACCAGGGCGACCCGGTGGTCGCGGTGGTGGCGGAATCCATCGCCGTCGCCGAAGACGCCGCGCAACTGGTGGACGTGGAATACGAACCCCTGGACGTGGTGCTGGACGCCGAGGATGCCCTGGCGGACAAGGCCGTGCTGCACGACGAGTCCGGCACCAATACGATCTTCTCGGGCGTGTACGAATACGGCGACGTGGACCAGGCGTTCGCGGATGCAGCCCACGTGATCAAAATCGACAAGCTGAATTTCCATCGTTTCGGCAGCACCGCCATCGAACCCAACGCCTGCGTCGCTACCTGGGACCAGCGCGGCGAGATAGACCTGTTTTCCAACACCATCATGACGGTGCCGCTGGCGTTCCTGGCGCCGGCGCTGCGCGTCAGCATGGACCAGATCCGTCTGCGCACCTACGATATCGGCGGCAGTTTCGGCAACAAGATTTGCA
>VYCZ01000305.1 GCA_009843675.1 Gammaproteobacteria bacterium
GTTCGAAATCGACGACACCTGGCGCGTCAGCGGCGACTGGGGCTGGTCATTCTGGACCGGGGTGAACGCCACCGTGGGCATTCTTGTCGCGGCCATGGTCAGCGCAAGCGATTTGACCCGTTATCTCGAAAACAAACCAGGCAGCATGTGGCTGGGGCATTTATTCGGAATCATACCGCCCCTGGGGTTAATGATGTTCCTCGGCTTCGTGTCCGCGGTAACGACCGGTCAATGGGATCCCATACAGGCGTTAATGCAATTGTCTCCGGGCCCGGTGGTAATGATACTGATGCTGGTTTTTATCCTGGTAGCACAGTTCAGCACAAATCTGACCATAAATATCTTACCCCCGGCATTCATTTTCGAGGAGTTGTTCGGATTCAACTGGCAAAAGGGAGTCATTTTGACGGGTATTCTCGCGAGTCTCTCCTTTCCCTGGGTCCTGCTTGAAAGCGGCTCAAATTTTGTTGCTTTCATCAATTACTACACTGCGTTTTTCGGGCCGCTCCTGGGGTGCATGCTCGCCCAGCGCTGGCTGGAAAAAGATCAATTACAGGTGAACGACCTGTACGACGAGAGCCCGGAGAGCAGGTACTGGTACAGCGCGGGACTGAACCCGGCTGCCGTCGTCAGTACGCTGGCGGCTTCCATCGTCACCATGATCTGGTGGTTGCAGATTTCCTGGCTGGTGGGAATGCCGCTTGGAATATTGGGCTATTTTGTTCTTGACCGGGCGCTTACATTAGCCGCATCAATCCGGCGTCGAAACTGAAGATGTGAAAAATGTTAACCGTTAATGCAGAAAGGACTATTGGAGATTTGAAGACGCTCGCCGAATTCGGCAAGTTCGAATCCGGCGTAAACCGGCGCGGGTTCACTCCCGAAGATATTGCCGCACGGGCCTGGCTGCTGGAGCGCATGCAGGAAGCCGGGCTGGATGCCGCCATTGACGGTGCCGGCAATGTGACAGGAAAAACACCGGGCTGCGAACGTTACATCATCATCGGCTCTCATTCTGATACCGTTCCCAAGGGCGGGTGGCTGGACGGGGCCCTGGGTGTCATCTTTGGCCTGGAGATTGCCAGGGCATGGGTGGAATCCGCCGGCAGCGCCGCTATCGGCGTGAAAGCCTTCTCTTTCAGTGCCGAAGAAGGCCGTTTTAACGGGTTGTTCGGCAGTTCCATCTACAGCGGATTGAAATCGCTGGAACAGGTGGTCGAATCCGTTGCGGATGACGGGACTGTGCTCGGAGACGCCCTGCGCAAAGCCGGTTACGCAGGCCGGCCTGTTGCCGTATTTGATCCGGTCCGGGACATCGCCTGTGTCGAGGCGCATATCGAACAGGGCCCGGTGCTGGAGATCAACGACCGGATCATCGGCATCGTCACCGAAATTGTTGGCGTCGGACGTTCGCAGATATTTTTCTTCGGTAAGGCCGGTCATGCAGGCACCGTACCGATGGCGATGCGCAAGGATGCCGCGGCCGCGGCGTATGAATTTGCAGTGATGTTTGCGGACTTTTGCCATCAACACTGCAGTGATTCCACGGTCTGGAATATCGGCAAGCTGCGGCTGGAACCGGGGGCCTATAATGTAACCGCCCGGGAAGCAGAGGTGTTCCTTGAATACCGGGATAGTTCAGCGGATATACTCACCGGAATCAACAAGGCTATTCCGGAGTTGGCGGCAGAGGCCGGAGCAAAGCATAAAGTCGGCCACAAATGGATACCCGGCGTTAACATTCCGCCGGAAATAATGGATTCAAACCTGGTGGACCGCCTGGAGGCGGCCGCCGAACGCTGCAATGCGCCGCGCATGCGTATGCCCAGCGGCGGCGGCCATGATTGCATGTTGTTTGCGAAAAAGGTGCCTACGGCCATGTTGTTTGTGCCCAGCCTCGGCGGACACAGTCATGTTGTTGCCGAGGATACCCGTGAAGCGGACATAGCCCTGGGGATCGAGGTACTGGGCGAGTTTGTCTCGGATATTGTTGAAAACGGCCTGCCCGCAAAATCACGATGAACATACACCCGGAATTGTTGTCTGTCGTTGAGCGCTTCGAGTTGCCTGATGAATTGGGCTTCGGAGAAACCCTTGCGCCGGTCATGTGCCGGCTCGATTATGCGGACGGCGCCTGGGGCGAGGGTCAATTACTTCCTTATGCCGACATTTCCATAGATCCCTCCGCGAAGGTATTGCATTTCGCGCAGGTTGTGTTCGAGGGACTGAAGGCATACCGGGGAGAATATGCACAGATAAAATTGTTCAGGCCGCACATGAATGCCGCCCGGTTCAATCGCTCGTGCGCGCGCATGCTGATGCCTGAACTGCCCGAGTCATTGTTTATTGAAGGGGTGTCCGCGGTCTCCGCCTGCGTCGCTCCACTCGTTCCGGGACTGCCGGGCCAATCGCTCTACCTGCGCCCGTTGATGTTCGGCACCCAGCCTTCACTTGGCCTGGCGCCATCGGACAGTTTTACATTTCTCGTTATTGCAAGCCCCTCGGACGCCCTGATCACCGGCGCCCTGCGGGTGGTGGTCGAGCGGGGGATGACCCGCGCCTCAACAGGTGGCACCGGCAATGTCAAGGCCAGCGGTAATTACGGCGCCTCCCTGCATTCCTCGATGGCTGCAACGGATAGCGGCTTCAACCAACCCCTGTGGCTTGACGCGCGCGAACAGAAGTACGTTGAAGAACTGTCTGCCATGAACTTCTTTGCGGTGATTGGCGGAGAGTTGCATACCCCTGGAACGGGCGGCACGATTCTCCCGGGCGTGACACGGGATTCAGTGATTGCCCTGGCAGGCGATCTCGGGATTCCGGTGCGGGAAGGAAGGATTGCAATCGACACGCTGCTGCAACAAATTCGCTCAAAACAGTGTACCGAAGCCTTTGCCTGCGGCACTGCGGCTGTCGTCGCCCCGATCAGCGTCATAGGTGAAAAAGATGGCGCCATGTATGAACTGCCCGAGGTTTCCGGCCCTGTCGCAAACAGGCTGCGGGATGAACTGCTCGATATCCAGGAAGGCCGTACGCCGGACAGGTTCAACTGGCTGTATACTGCCGGAATGTAGTGTCACCCACACTTATGGTGAGATATGCGAGCCAGGACAACCGTACAACCCATTGAGAACCTGAGTCAGCGCGCGCTCCAGACCCGCAAAAAACTCAAGACCGCGACGCGCGACCTGTTAAATCAAACAGGGTTTCACCGCCTGCGCGTTCAGGATATTACCCGGGGCGCCGGTGTGGCCGCAGGTTTGTTTTATCGGTATTTTCCCGGTGTTCCCGAGATCGTCGAGGAGATCTGCGAAGAATTTATGGATGACCTGAACGCCAGGACCAGGAATTTACCTGTGCTCACCCATCCCGATGACCAGATCATCGAGCGGCACGCCCTGGCCGTAGAATTGTATTCCGCCAAGCCCGCTATCGTGCGCAGCCTGTACCTGCACGCTGATGAAGTTCCCAGTTTCG
>VYCZ01000255.1 GCA_009843675.1 Gammaproteobacteria bacterium
GGATAACCAGGTCTGCATCCTGCCGGGCACACCCGCTGCAGATAAAGGCGAAGAGGACTAAAACCAGCAGAGGAATGTTGTAGATATGTTTCATGGTATTCTCCTGACGATGAGTTACGCCTGAAAATTGTTCCTTCTTTTTGTAAGACCGCATATGTTATGTGTACCGGTGAAGTCCGGTGAATTTATGCATCATCCGGGATCGAAGCCTGGCGCTATTGACAAGTATAGCGGGTAAGTAAGACATCAAACCGTGATAACGAACAGGATCCGGCTTTTCAATCGATAAATTCAGGTTTTCAGTGTGTCCCTGTTTGATAAAACCTGCTACTTCTCGTCCAAGTATCGTGTTAATCGCCAGGCCCCTGCCGTTGCACGCCTGAACGGCTAACAGGCCCTGTGAGAGACCGGTGACCCTGGGCAGGACAGAACGGCCAATCCACGGCGTACCCTCCCACAGATAGCGGATACGGGCCGTTTCAAGCAGGGGTGAAAAGATACTCAACCGTTCCTCGACGAAACGGATAATGCGGCTTTTGTCATTGTAAAACAGGAACGCCGGACAGGCAGTGATTAACCGGCCATCCCGGTCGTAACGCAGCGAGAAAATATTCGGACTGACATCGGTCATCGCATGGTTCTCAGGCAGGATAACCTCCCTGATCTTCATGTCCAGCGGTTCGGTTGCCATTTGAAATACCCTGAAAGGCAAAACGGTGCGGGCAAGACCGGCAGACAGGTTGCAGTTACCGCCACCCGCGCACAGTACGACTTTACTCGCGTTAACCGTGTAATTATCCGATTCGAGTCGCCATCCCGTGCCGCTTTTATGTAGTTTTATCACCGGGCTGTCTATATATACCCGGGCGCCCTGCCCCGCCGCCGCACGCGCCAGTTCCCGTACATAGGCAAGCGGGTTGATGGCGCCGCCTGCCGGGTCCAGCAGCGCCCCCTGGTAGGTATCCAGTCCCGTGAGGCGGTTGATCGCATCCTTATCGACGCTTTGCACCCCGTATCCGAACGAACGCCATTCTGAAGCCGTTTTATTGACCCGTTCGACCTCCTGTACGGTCCTGGCAGGAGCCAGGAAGCCCGTTTGCTGGGGTGCGCAATCAAGAACCAGCTTTTGTGCCAGGGAAAATACATACTTCCCGGACTCGCCAACCATGTCCACAAGTCGCCTGCCCTTTTTATCGCCATACCTTTCCAGGATCTCATAAGGGCTGTGGCGCACCGGCAGGGATGCTATGACGCCGGCGCTTTTACCTGCGGCATCGCTGCCCGGTGTTGCCGCTTCGAGCACGACCGGGGCCATGCCTGCTTCTGCTAAATGATAAGCCAGCGAAATCCCGGCAACTCCTCCGCCTACGATGGCGATTTCCGTATCGTGAACTCCCGTTAATTTTGCAAGGCCTGCCGCAGCCGGTGTGACGTTGCTCCAGAGCGTATTCACCTCAACCGCGCACATGGCCGTTTATGCTCAATCAAGAGGCTCAATGGACAGCCTGCAGGCGCCGTTTTTGCGGATTTCACCGATGCAGGATTGCGCATGGGCAAGGTCTTCCGGGACAATCTCACCACAGATATTTGCCATCAACCAGCCAAACGGGAAAAGCAGGCGCCCGCCATCCCCGTAAAATATACCCAGGTCAAAAAACGCGCCCGGAGGCAATCCTTTTATGCTACCGGAACTGGCATAAGCCAGGACAACTTCCCCTGCCTGGGGAAATGAACTGGCATTTTCCAATGGCATGTCCGTTTGCGAGAGTTCCTCAGGCAATACCGAGGCGGGTAACGGGCAGGAAAGTTCCGGGCCTGTCCACATGGCATGGATGGCGTCGTATGTGGGACGGATTTGCGCCAGCCGCCATAAAAACCCGGCTGATTGCGGCGCCTTGTCATCCGGGAGAACACACCTGGCCGACAGACCGGACCGTGGTTCGGTAAATCTGACGTGTCGCTTCACTCGGTAAAATCGCGTATCACCCTGCCGTCCGCAACGACCAGCTTTACATCCTGAAGATTTTGTATGTCCTCCAGGGGGTTGCTGCCGACTACGAGGATGTCCGCCAGCTTGCCTGCCTCCAGGGTGCCTAGTTTGTCTTCCATTCTCAGTATCTCCGCACCGACACGGGTCGCAGAAGCGAATACGTCCTCATCAGACAGGCCCGCATCTTTCAACAGGCCGAGGTCCACATAATAATCCTGGGGGTAGCGCACGTCGTTTTCAAACGGGATATCAGAGCCTACCCCGATGCGGATTCCAGACTTGTGCGCGAGTCCGACCATCTCAAGATGTTGTGCATGAACGACGGGATAACGGCGAGCAAAGGTGAAGAAAAAACCGCCGGAGGGTATTCCCGCAGAGGGATAGCCCGTTTTCTCCACGTTGTAGAATGCGGTCAATGTCGGCACAAAGTCCGTCTTGTTGCGGGCCATGACTGCGATAATATGCTCGTCCATATTCAAGGGATGCTCGATCGAATCGACACCTGCTTCGGACGCCCACTCGGTATATTTGCCGAATGAGTCAACGGTAACAGGGATCCCCTGCATGTGAGCTTCATCCACTGCAGCGGTAACTTCTTCCCGGGTGTACGGCGAGGTCAGTTTTATCCAGTCCGCTTGTTTGCGAAGCTGTTCCCGCACCGCCAGCCTCCAGTCCCAGGGACCGTTAGCGACACGCACCCTGCTGGAACCCGCCAGGCTTTTCGGCTTGCCTGTAGCGGTTGACGTTATCTCATCCGCGTGCCCGCCTTTTGCAGAAATCATATTACCGCTCCATAACACGCGCGGCCCGTCGACCATGCGCCGTTCAACGGCTTCCTTGATCCGTAGTGCAACGTCATTGGACGTACCCACGTCACGGACCGTGGTAACTCCCGCGTCAGCCAACTGTCCCAGCAACAGCACCCCGCGAATCGCCGAGGCCGCATCCGAGTCGCGGTAGCGAGTGAAATTGCCGCGCTGCTGGGTGAAATGGACATGCAGGTCAATCAGCCCGGGCACGATATACAAACCCGACGTGTCGATAACCTGCCCTTCTTCCGTCGAAACCCCGGCCCCGGCTGCAGTGCCGGCATACATTATCCGGTCCCCGCGCAGCGCCACCAATGCATCGGTTATGGGGGCAGCGCCGGTGCCGTCAATCAGGGTCCCCCCCTGTAATACGAGTAATGGATCTGCAGAGTAATCATGGGGTGGGACAGGCACCCTCCTGGTATCGTCCGTAGTGGTAAAAGTGGTTGTCTCTGCCGCTCCGATACCGGGAGCAGATAACATGAAAAAGCATACGAATATTGAAAAAATATTTCTCATGGCGCTCATTCCCTCGTGAAGATTCCGAAATGTAAAAGTCGCACACCCTGCCTGAACAGGATGCGCGACATATCGATTAATGACTGTAGCTGAGGCTTACCCCGAATATCCGCGGGGGGCCGTAGTGCAGTCGTCCGGGCAGAAAGCCTGAAGCAGG
>VYCZ01000451.1 GCA_009843675.1 Gammaproteobacteria bacterium
CGACCTGGTCATCGACCTCAGCGGGCACGGCGGCGGGTCGGTGACGCTGCAGGACGTTGCGGCGGCGGACCTCACCGACGCCCAGGTGCTGTTCCTGGCCTGACGGGATGACCGGCGGCGGCGTGTAGGCCGATCGACAGCATTGAGTTCAGGCCGGGCTGGGTCAGGGAGTTTGACTGCGGATTCAGGGGCATCGTAAACACTTTCCGAGGAGTTCCGGAATCAGTGTTCACAGTCCTGGAAGAGGTGTTCATGTTCGCCGGAATACGCACAACCTCGTTCGTTTACAGACTGGTTGACGCCAGAGACCACGCAAGGGGTCAGCCCAGGGCCAGGTAGCAGACCAGGGTTATCACGACCGCCAGTATCAGGTTCAGTACGAATCCTCCCTGCACCATTTCCCGAATGGTGACGTGGCCGGTGCCGAATACGATGGCATTGGGCACGGTAGCAACCGGCAGCATGAAGGCGCAGGTAGCCGACATGGCCGCCGGGATCATCATCAACTCGGGACTGACGCCGACGGCTATAGCTGTCGCCGCGAAAATGGGCATCAGCAGGGTGGTCGTCGCGGTATTGGAGGTGATCTCCGTCAGGAAAGTCACGCCCAGGCAGATACACAGCAGAAGCAGGGGCACCGGAAACTTTGCCAGAACGGCTAGTTGTTGTGCGATCAACTCTGCAAGACCGCTGGATGAAAACGCCTTGGCAATGGTGATGCCGCTGGCGAAAAGTATCAGCATGCCCCAGGGAATGTCTGACGCCGTCTTCCAGTCAAGCAGGCGGTCGCCCTTGCCGGAGGGCAACAGGAACATGGCAACCACGGCAGCAAGCGCCACGGTGGCGTCGCCCGCACCCGGTGTCCCCAACAGACCCGACCAGCCGCCGAACGGTTCCGAGCGCGTGATCCATAACACCACGGTGATTCCGAACACAATCAGCACGCGTACTTCGTTCACCTGCCAGGGGTCGGCAGCCGGCAGGTCCAGGGTTTCTTTCCATTTGACATTTCGGGTCAGCCACAATGCCATCAGGGGCAGGCCGCATACGACGACCGGCAGGCCGATCTTCATCCAGTCCAGGAACGTGTATTCGAGGCCGGTGAACTCGGTATAAATGCCTGCGAAAATGATATTGGGCGGTGTGCCTATCAGGGTCGCGACGCCTCCCAGTGAAGCTGAGTGGGCCAGACCGAGTACGACTGCAATCGACAGTGCCTTGTCCTCCACCTGTTTCAGCACCGCCAGGGCGATGGGGATTAAAATAAGGGTTGTGGCCGTATTGCTGATCCACATGGACAACGTGGCCGCAGTCAACATGAAGGCGAACACGATGCGTTTCCCGCTGCCGCCTACCGTATGTAAAATCGCCAGGGCAAAACGCCTGTGGACGCCGGATCGCTCCAGGGATTTTGCCAGCATGAAACCGCCCATCAGCAGCAGGATCACCGGGCTGCCCAGGCCGGCGGCCGCTTCCCTGTGGGTCAGTACGTCGGCCAGCGGGAATGCAAAGAACGGGATCAATGAGGTCGCCGGTATCGGAATGCTTTCCGTGACCCACCAGGTCGCGGTCAGCAGGGTTATCGCCGCGGTAATGGCTATCGCATATTCGATACCTGAATAACGCATAAGAAAAAACAGCGCGGCGGCAGCCAGCGGGGCCGCGAAGAGCATGATGGCTTTGGTTTTCATTATAATATAATCCGCAGATGACACAGATTATCACAGATTAAATCTGCAGATTAACGGAGACAGGAAATGCAAAGGCTGTGTTTTAAATTGATGCTGCTTGCCGCGTTGCCAAACTTGTCAGGCAAGGTCGTGGCGGCTCCCGAATGTACTCTTGCCGGGTTTGCCGCTCATTATGTTCAGGCATATCGGTCCAAGAGTCTGGTTGATGACTGTTATTATCAACTTATCGACGATATGGATACGGCCCGTACCGTCCAGGCAGACCTGGTTGGGTTACTGGCAGGGGATTACCAGCGCGCCGGTTACAAGGTGGGACTGACCGACAGTAAGGCCCAGGAAATGTTTGGCATCTCACAGCCGCTGGTTGGAGTCCTGTTCAAACAGATGTTGCGGCACGACGGCGCGGACATCGCGCTTGATTCCGCAACGTCGCTGCTGGTGGAACTGGACTTGCTGGCGCGGGTAGGATCGCCCGGCATCAACCGGGCGGCATCGGTTGAAGACGTTGCCCGGCATATTGATGCAATCTTTCCCTTCATTGAATTGCCGGACGCCCTGTTCCGCCTGGACGGCGGCAACGCCGCGGCGTTGTTGATGGCGGGAAACGTGGGAGCCAGGTGGGGCGTGGCCGGCAGGCTTGCGACAGTGGTTGCGGCGCAAGACCTGGTCGAGCGCCTTTTGTCCATGACTTTCCGGTTAACGACTGATACGGGGGAGGTCCTTCGTGAAGGGCGGGGCGATCGAATACTGGGTCACCCGCTGAATTCCATCCTGCACCTTCTGGAGGAACTGCACCTCAGAAATGAGACGCTGAAACAGGGAGATTTGATCAGCCTCGGCGCCATCGGCGGGCCGGTGAAAGCGGAGCAGGGCAGGCGTGATCCGGCGGAATACTCAGGATTTGGTGAAGAAGTAATCACCGTTTCCGTTACCATTCAGTGAGCATGTGTAGTCATATTTTTTCCAGCAACTCCGCGCTTGTCAGCACCTGCGCGGTCCAGTCCTCAAGAACCTGGAAGTAAATTTCAATATGTTTTTCCCAAGGAGCCGCGCCGGTACAGTCCTTGATGACAACCGTCGGTATGTCCCGGGCAAAGGCGTCTCTGGCAGTGCTGCTGATGGCATTGTTTACGCTCAAACCGCACAGTAACAACGTATCGACATGAAGGGATTCCAGCAGTTCGGAAAGTCCTTCACCATGAAAAGCACTGGGTCGATTATGGTTGATTAAAATATCCGAGTTTTGTAGTTGCAGGCGTTTATCCCATTTCATCCAGTCGGAACCAGCGCTGAAATAACCCTGTTGTACAACGGGATTATCCGTCAGCAAGCCTGCATCGGAAAGGTCTTCAGCCAGTACATAGCTGGAAAAAACAATGGGCAACTGTTTTTCTCTCAAGGCGCGCAACAGGACGTTCACGTTTTCGACTAAGGCATCCGATGTAACATTTTCAAAAGGTCCTGCCGCGCTGGTGAATAATTCCTGAAGATCCAGGACCAGCAGCACGGGGCTCGAATTTTCCAGGCTGACTTTCACGCTTAACCCGGCAGTCAGGGTTACCTGATTGCAAACGGACGGGCAGGGGAACCGGTTGCGCCCTTGAACGGAATGGCGCCGAACACGAAGGCGAATTCATATACCCGGTCCTGCAGCAGGGCGCTGAAATCGATGTTCTCCATGATGTAGATACCGTTCTCCACCAGGAATTTCTGGTGGTTGGGGGCAAATTGCGTGGGGTCGGGACCGGGGATGGTTTCAACGGCCCAGTTGTCCGTGCCCACG